>NZ_CP060131.1:0-2500 GCF_014235185.1 Pseudonocardia petroleophila
CCCGCCTCACGGCGGGGGGCCCACAAATAGGTTTGATGTCGGCGGCGACCTACTCTCCCACACCCTAACGAGTGCAGTACCATCGGCGCTGGAGGGCTTAGCTTCCGGGTTCGGGATGGGACCGGGCGTTCCCCCTCCGCCATAACCACCGACAACACTATCGAACTAGTGTCGTACCAGGTCCAGCGTATGCAATTAGTGGATGCGACAACACACGAGCATTGTTCCGCAACCCGACCACACAAACGTGTTTGTGTGTTCAGGGTCGCACAGTGGATGCAAACAACTCGTCATGAACAAGCCCTCGGCCTATTAGTACCAGTCAACTCCACCCCTCACAGGGCTTCCATCTCTGGCCTATCAACCCAGTGGTCTGCTGGGGGCCTTAACCACGCAAGGTGGTGGGAGACCTCATCTTGGAACGAGCTTCCCGCTTAGATGCCTTCAGCGGTTATCCCTTCCGAACATAGCCAACCAGCCGTGCCCCTGGCGGGACAACTGGCACACCAGAGGTCCGTCCGTCCCGGTCCTCTCGTACTAGGGACAGCCTTCCTCAAGTCTCCTGCGCGCGCGGCGGATAGGGACCGAACTGTCTCACGACGTTCTAAACCCAGCTCGCGTACCGCTTTAATGGGCGAACAGCCCAACCCTTGGGACCTACTCCAGCCCCAGGATGCGACGAGCCGACATCGAGGTGCCAAACCATGCCGTCGATATGGACTCTTGGGCAAGATCAGCCTGTTATCCCCGGGGTACCTTTTTATCCGTTGAGCGACACCCCTTCCACCAGGTGGTGCCGGATCACTAGTCCCGACTTTCGTCCCTGCTCGACCTGTCGGTCTCACAGTCAAGCTCCCTTGTGCACTTACACTCAACACCTGATTGCCAACCAGGCTGAGGGAACCTTTGGGCGCCTCCGTTACATTTTGGGAGGCAACCGCCCCCAGTTAAACTACCCACCAGGCACTGTCCCTGAACCAGATCATGGCCCGAGGTTGAGACACCCAATTCGACCAGAGTGGTATTTCAACAACGACTCCACAACCACTGGCGTGGCCGCTTCACAGTCTCCCACCTATCCTACACAAGCCGAACCGAGCACCAATACCAAGCTGTAGTAAAGGTCCCGGGGTCTTTCCGTCCTGCCGCGCGTAACGAGCATCTTTACTCGTAGTGCAATTTCGCCGAGTCTGTGGTCGAGACAGCGCCCAAGTCGTTACGCCATTCGTGCAGGTCGGAACTTACCCGACAAGGAATTTCGCTACCTTAGGATGGTTATAGTTACCACCGCCGTTTACTGGCGCTTAAATTCTCCGCTTCGCCCCGAAGGACTAACAGGTCCTCTTAACGTTCCAGCACCGGGCAGGCGTCAGTCCGTATACATCGTCTTGCGACTTCGCACGGACCTGTGTTTTTAGTAAACAGTCGCTTGGGCCTGGTCTCTGCGACCGCCCACCGCTAGCCCGCAAGGAGCTTCACAGCAGACGGTCCTCCTTCTCCCGAAGTTACGGAGGTATTTTGCCGAGTTCCTTAACCACAGTTCACTCGATCGCCTTAGTATTCTCTACCTGACCACCTGTGTCGGTTTGGGGTACGGGCCGCAACAGCACTCGCTAGAGGCTTTTCTCGGCAGCATGGGACCACTCTACTTCGCCTCAATCGGCTACGCGTCACGTCTCACCCTTATATGACAACCGGATTTACCTGGATGTCGGGCTACACGCTTGCACCAGTACTACCATTCACTGGCGGAGCTACCCTCCTGCGTCACCCCATCGCTTGCCTACTACCGGATCGGGTCCCACGCTCCCCCGACAAACCAACCCGAAGGTCAATAAGCGGGTTCGGATGGTTAGCATCACCGGCCTCAGCACGGACGCACTATCACGGGCACGGGAATATCAACCCGTTGTCCATCGACTACGCCTGTCGGCCTCGCCTTAGGTCCCGGCTCACCCTGGGCGGATTAACCTGGCCCAGGAACCCTTGGTCATTCGGCGGCAGAGGTTCTCACTCTGCATTCGCTACTCATGCCTGCATTCTCACTCGCACACCCTCCACGACTGGGTCACCCCGCCGCTTCACTGGATGCACGACGCTCCCCTACCCAACACCACGACTACACCCACAGACTCGAAAGCCGGCAGGCGGATCTCATGTGGTATTGCCACGGCTTCGGCGGTGCGCTTGAGCCCCGCTACATTGTCGGCGCAGGACCACTTGACCAGTGAGCTATTACGCACTCTTTAAAGGGTGGCTGCTTCTAAGCCAACCTCCTGGTTGTCTGGGCGATCCCACATCCTTTCCCACTTAGCGCACGCTTAGGGGCCTTAGCCGGTGATCTGGGCTGTTTCCCTCTCGACTATGAAGCTTATCCCCCACAGTCTCACTGCCGCGCTAGAAATACCGGCATTCGGAGTTTGGTTGAGTTCAGTAAGATTTTGGTCCCCCTAGCCCATCCAGTGCTCTACCTCCGGCATCCACCACGCGACGCTGCACC
>NZ_CP060131.1:6307500-6490139 GCF_014235185.1 Pseudonocardia petroleophila
CCCGGCGCCGGCCACTTCATGCTCACCCGCGTCGGTGACTGGCACGCCCTGACGCAGCGGTTCGTGCTCGGCGCCCTCGGGATCGAACCCGTGGACCCCACCATTGCGAATGCTCTGCACCAACCGACCCCGACCGGCCTGCGGGCCGTACTGCATGGAGCACACACATGAGCCAGCTGCCCGCGACCGACCGGCCCACCGCAGCCGTCGTCGGGTCCGGCGTCGCCGGTCTCACCGCCGCGTACCTGCTGCAGCGCCGCTACGACGTCACGCTGTTCGAGGCCGACGCGCGCCTGGGCGGCCACGCCCACACCCACGAGCTCCCCACCCCCGACGGCGGCACCGCGTTCGTCGACTCCGGGTTCATCGTGCACAACGAGCGCACCTACCCGAACCTGCTGCGCCTGTTCGCCGAGCTCGGCGTCGCGACGCAGGAGTCGGACATGTCGATGAGCGTGCGCTGCGAGGGCTGCGGGCTGGAGTACGCCGGGGCGCGCAAGCTCGGCGGGCTGTTCCCGCAGGCGTCCAACGCGGCCCGCCCGCAGTACCTGCGGATGCTCGGCGAGGTCGTCCGCTTCCACCGGCACGCCCGGCGGGTGCTGGCCGACGAGCGCGCCGGCGACGTCACCCTGGGCGCGTTCCTGGCCATCGGCGGCTACTCGCGCTACTTCGTCGAGCACTTCATGCTCCCGGTCGTGAGCGCGGTCTGGTCCGCGGGCGAGTCGGTGTCGATGTCCTACCCCGCGCGCTACCTGTTCACCTTCCTCGACCACCACGGCCTGCTCTCCGTCGGCGGGTCGCCGCAGTGGCGCACCGTCACCGGCGGGTCGCGGTCCTACGTGGAGCGGGTCGTCAAGAGCCTCTCCGCGGTGCACGTGTCGAACCCGGTGAAGGCCGTCCGCCGCTCGGGCGACGGTGTGGAGATCGAGGCCGACGGCACGCAGCGCTTCGACAAGGCCGTGATCGCCACCCACCCCGACCAGGCCCTCGCGCTGCTCGCCGCCCCCACCGCCGACGAGCGCGACGTGCTGGGCGCCTTCGCCTACTCCGCGAACACCACGCAGCTGCACCACGACACGTCGGTGCTGCCGCGGAACGCGGGTGCGCGCGCGTCGTGGAACTACCTCAAGTCGGCCTGCTCCAGCCAGGACGCCCCGGTGCTCGTGTCCTACGACATGAACCGGCTCCAGCGCCTGGCCGAGCCGGAGGACTACGTGGTGACGCTCAACGGCACCGACCGCGTCGAGCCGGGGTCGGTCATCGCGACCATGCACTACGAGCACCCGATCTACACCCCGGAGTCGGTGGCCGCGCAGCGCCGCCTGCCCCAGCTCAACGACGGCACGGTCGCGTTCGCCGGGGCCTACCACGGCTGGGGATTCCACGAGGACGGGTGCGCCGCGGGCGTGCGCGCGGCCGCCAGCCTGGGGGCGGGCTGGTGACGTCGCCGCAGCAGGAGTCCTCGCGGCAGGAGATCGTCCGCGCGCCGGTCGTCGTGCCGTCGCTCTACGACGCCGAGGTCCGCCACGTCCGCCGCAAGGCCGTGCAGCGCAGCTTCGGGCACGCGGTCTACCTGTGGCTCGTCGACGTCGACGCCCTGCCCGAGCTGCCCCGCTGGCTGCGCCCGTTCGCCCGGTTCGAGGCGCGCGACCACCTCGGCGACCCCGACCGGACCATCCGCCAGAACCTCGACGCGTGGCTGGCCACCCAGGGCGTCGACCTGCGCGGCGGCCAGGTGCTCATGCTCGCCAACGCCCGGGTGCTCGGCTACGTGTTCAACCCGATCAGCGTGTACTGGTGCCACCGGCCCGACGGCGCGCTGGAGTGCGTCGTCGCGGAGGTCCACAACACCTACGGCGAGCGGCACTGCTACCTGCTGCGCACCGACGACGCCGGCCGCGCGGAGACCGGCAAGGACTTCTACGTCTCCCCGTTCCTCACCGTCGAGGGCACCTACCGGATGACGCTGCCGCTGCCCGGCGACCGCCTCGCCGTCACCGTCGCCCTGCGCCAGGACGACGCCACCGCCCTGACCGCCACCGTCGTCGGCACCCGCCGGCCCGCCACCCCCGCCGCGCTCGCCCGGATGCTCGTGCGGCGCCCGTTCATGACCCACCGCACGTCGGCGCTGATCCGCCGCCACGGCATCACGCTGTGGCTCAAGCGCCTGCCCGTCGTCCGTCGCCCGCAGCACGTACCCCAGGAAGGCGTCCAGTGACCACTGAACCCGTCAGCTCGGCGCCCGTCCGGCGCTCCAACAACCACCTCGTGCCCCGGCCGAACGAGGGCGTGTGGCCGGGCCTGGCCACGCCGCCGCGGGCACCGGGGAAGGCCCGGATCGCCGAGGCGCTGTTCCGGCGCGCGGTGAAGCCGCTGCCGGTGCGGGTGGTGTTCCCCGGCGGCGAGCGGATCGGCGCGGGCGGCCCCGACTCGCCCGTCATGCGGATCGTGCGGCCCGAGGCGTTCTTCCACCGGCTCGGCGCGAACTCGAAGATCGGGTTCGGCGAGGCGTACATGGTCGGCGACTGGACCACCACCGACCTGGCCGACCTCCTCACGCCGTTCGCCGCGAAGCTCTCCACCCTCATCCCGCCGACGCTGCAGCGGATCGGGCGGCGCTTCGCCGAGGCCCGGCAGCCGAGCGAGGAGGTGAACACGGTCGAGGGCTCGCGGGAGAACATCCAGCGCCACTACGACCTGTCCAACGACCTGTTCGCCACGTTCCTCGACGAGACGATGTCCTACTCCGCAGGCTGGTTCGCCGACGGCAGCGACGATCTCGTCCACGCCCAGGAGCGCAAGATCGACGGCATCCTGGACATGGCAGGCGTCGGCCCCGACAGCCACGTGCTGGAGATCGGCACCGGCTGGGGCGGGCTCGCCACCCGGGCCGCCCAGCGCGGCGCCCGCGTCACCACGCTCACCATCTCCGCCGAGCAGGCCAAGCTCGCCGAGGAGCGCCTGACGAAGGCCGGCGTCGCCGACCGCGTGCAGGTGCTGCTGCGCGACTACCGCGAGGCCCAGGGCAGCTACGACGCCGTCGTCAGCGTCGAGATGATCGAGGCCGTCGGCGTCGCCTACTGGCCGACGTACTTCGCCGCGCTCGACCGCCTGCTCAAGCCCGGCGGCAAGGTCGGCCTGCAGGCGATCACCATGCCGCACGACCGCCTGGTGGTGTCGCAGAACGACTACACGTGGATCTCGAAGTACATCTTCCCCGGCGGCGTGATCCCCTCGGTCGACGCGATCGAGCAGAACCTGCGCGACCACACCGGCCTGCGCATCGCCGAGCGCCGCAGCCTCGGCCCCGACTACGCGCGCACGCTCGCCCACTGGCGCGAGACGTTCCTCGCCCGCTGGGAGACCGTCGCCGGCCTCGGCTTCGACGAGACGTTCCGCCGCATGTGGGAGTTCTACCTCGCCTACTGCGAGGCCGGGTTCCGCGTCGGCTACCTCGACGTCTACCAGCTCTCGCTGCAGCACCGCCGCTCCTACTGACTCCTGGAGACACACCGTGCCCACCCCCGTCGCCCCGCAGCTCGCCGGGCTCGTCGAGCGCCTCATCGGTGCGCCGCTGCCCATCCGCCTGCGGGCGTGGGACGGCTCAGAGGCCGGTGCCCCCGACGGCCCGGTCGCGATCATCCGACACCGCCGGGCGCTGCGGCGCCTGCTCTGGAACCCCGGCGAGCTCGGGCTCGCGCGCGCGTTCGTCGCCGGTGAGCTCGACGTCGAGGGCGACGTCGCCGAGGGCCTGTCCCGGTTCTGGAAGCTCGCGCGCGCCCAGGACCTGGGCGCGCTGAGGCTCACCGCCGCCGACAAGGTCGACGCCGCGAAGCTCGCCGCGAAGCTGGGGATCCTCGGCCCGCGCCCGAAGCCCCCGGCGTCGGAGGCCCGGCTCGACGGCGGGCTGCACACCCGCCGCCGCGACCGCGCCGCGATCGCGCACCACTACGACCTGTCCAACGACTTCTACGAGTTCCTCCTCGACCCGCAGATGGCCTACTCGTGCGGCTACTGGACGCAGGAGACGAGCGCGGGCTACGGGCTGCAGCAGGCCCAGACCGACAAGCTCGACCTCATCTGCCGCAAGCTCGGCCTGCAGCCGGGCATGCGCCTGCTCGACGTCGGCTGCGGGTGGGCGTCGCTGCTCGTCCACGCGGCGAAGCACTACGGCGTCACGGCCGTCGGGGTCACGCTGTCGGCCGAGCAGCGCGCGTTCGGGATGGCCAGGGTCGCGGCGCTCGGGCTGTCGGAGCAGATCGAGATCCGCCTGCAGGACTACCGCGAGATCCCCGACCAGCCCTTCGACGCGATCTCCTCCATCGAGATGGGCGAGCACGTCGGCCAGGACAACTACCCGGTCTACGCCGCGCAGCTGCACAAGCTGCTGCTCCCCCACGGTCGCCTGCTGCTGCAGCAGATGTCGCGCGGGGCGGCCGGGGCCAACACCGCGCCGGGCGGCGGGGCGTTCATGGAGTCCTACGTCGCACCCGACATGTACATGCGCCCGCTCGGCGAGACGCTGAACTTCCTGGAGGCCGCCGGTCTCGAGGTCGTCGACGTCCACTCCCTGCGCGAGCACTACGTCTGGACCGTCCGCCCGTGGCTGGACACGCTGCAGGACAACAGGGCCGAGGCGGTCCGGCTCGTCGGCGAGGAGCAGTTCCGGGTCTGGCTGCTCTACCTCGCGGGCGCGGCGCTGGCGTTCGAGGAGAACCGGATGGGCGTGCACCAGATGCTCATGGTCCGCCCCGACGCCGACGGCCGGTCCGGGCTGCCGCGCGGGCGCACCTCCACGCTGGGCCGCGACCCGGAAATGGATCACGTCTCGGTGACGAACGGCAGCTCGGCCAACGGCTCGGCGCGCACGGCGCTGGTCGAACCGACACGATGACGGGATGAGTGCCTATCCGTGGGGCGCGGCGCTGACGAACCTCTGGGTCAGCGCCGTCGTCGTGCTCGTCCTGTTCGCCGGTGCGCTGGTCGTCGCCCTGAAGGTCCGCGGCAACCGCCACGACGGCATCGACGTCGTGTGGGGAGCCGGGTTCGGGATCGTCGCGATCACCTCGCTGATCCTGTCCGTCGGCGACGGCGACCTGTGGCGCCAGCTGCTGATCACGGCGCTGACGTGCGTCTGGGGCTTCCGCCTCGCCTGGCACATCGAACGGCGCAACCGCGGCAAGGACGAGGACCCGCGCTACGTCGAGATCATGGCGAAGGCGCAGGGCGACCCGGTCCTGCACATCGTCCGCGCGGTCTACGTGCCGCAGGCCGTGATCATGTGGGTCGTCTCGCTGCCGGTGCAGCTCGGCCAGTACGGCTACGCGGACGGCGCGCTGGCGATCACCGTGACGGTGCTGGGCGTGCTGTCCTGGGCGGTCGGGTTCTTCTTCGAGACCGTCGGCGACGCGCAGCTCGCCGCGTTCAAGGCCGACCCGGCCAACAAGGGCCAGGTCATGGACCAGGGCCTGTGGCGCTACACCCGGCACCCGAACTACTTCGGCGACGCCGCCGTCTGGTGGGGCCTCACGCTGCTCGCCCTGCACCACCCGGCCGGCCTGATCGGGCTCGTCAGCGCCGCGCTCATGACGTGGCTGCTGGCCAAGGGCACCGGCGCGAAGCTGCTGGAGTCGACGATCGGCAACCGCCGCCCCGGCTACGTCGAGTACGTGAAGCGGACGAGCGGGTTCATCCCGCTGCCGCCCAAGAAGACGGTCTCCTGAACCGCCCGGACCGCTGCTGCGAAACTCCGGGCAACACCCCGAACCAGAGAGTGAGTGCCATGAACCCCGGTGACCAGGTCAGCGACTTCGAGCTGAAGGACGAGACGGGCACCCCCCGCAAGCTGTCCGCCCTGCTGGAGAACGGCCCCGTGGTGCTGTTCTTCTACCCGATCGCCTCCAGCGGCGGCTGCACCCAGGAGGCCTGCCACTTCCGGGACCTGGCCGGCGAGTTCGCGGCGCTCGGGGCGCAGCCGGTGGGGATCAGCGGTGACAACGTCACCGCGCAGAGCACGTTCGCCACCGCCCACTCGCTGGGCTACCCGCTGCTGTCCGACGAGGGCAAGAAGGTGGCCAAGGAGCTCGGCGCGAAGCGCTCGTGGCTGCCCGGCGGCCTGGCGACCAAGCGCAAGACCTTCGTCATCGGCCAGGACCGCCGGATCATCGAGGTCATCGCCAGCGAGACCAAGTTCGACATGCACGCCGACGACGCGCTCGCCGCGCTGAAGAAGCACAAGGCGTCTGCGTGAGCTCCGACCACGCCGTGATCGACGGCCGGACGGTCACCGCCTCCACGGTGGTGGCCGCTCCGCCCGCCGAGGTGTTCGCCCTGCTCGCGAACCCGCACCGGCACCACGAGTTCGACGGCTCGGGCACCGTCCGCGGCGCCACCTCCGGCCCGGAGAGGCTCGCGCTGGGCGACCGGTTCGGCATGGACATGAAGATCAAGCTGCCGTACAAGATCACCAACCGGGTGGTGGAGTTCGAGCAGGACCGGCTCATCGGCTGGTGCCACCCCGCGAAGGCGATCTGGCGCTACGAGCTGGAGCCCGTCGACGGCGGCACCCGCATCACCGAGACGTTCGACTACGCCGGTTCGCCGGTCGCGAAGGGCATCGAGCTGTTCGGGATGCAGAAGGGCAACGCGAAGTCGATCCGCGACACCCTGCGCCGCCTCGTCACGATCTTCGGGTCGCCCGCCTAGCGCGAGGGCGCCGGGAGCCCCGGCAGGCCGTCGATGCTCGTCGCGTTGCGCGTGGCGTGGTAGGTGGCGATCCTGTCGGGGCCGCGGGTGTCGGACCAGGCGTCGAGGATCCCCCGCTCCTCCACCAGCTCCATCCGCGGCACCGCGTAGCCGCACGCGTCGGACACGCGGCCCACGTCGACGGTGATCACCGCCCGGGTCTGGGGCCTGCGGCTCTCCCCCGCTCGCCCGAACGCCGCGAGCGCGTCGTCGAAGCCGGGGTCGGCCGCGAACAGCACGCGGCCGGTGCCGTGCAGCCGCACGATCCTGGGTCCGCCGTCGAACGCGCAGAACATCACGCAGATCCGGCCGTTCTCGCGCAGGTGCGCCACCGTCTCCACCCCGCTGCCGGTGAGGTCGAGGTAGGCGAACGTGCGGGCGTCGACGACCCGGAACGTGCCCTGCGTGCCCTTCGGTGACAGGTTGACCAGCCCGTCGCCGGACAGCGGGGCGGTGGCGACGAAGAACATCGGCTGGTGGGCGATCCACGCCGTCATCCGCTCGTCGATGTCGTCGTAGACCTTCGCCATGCGTTTCACGGTCGCATCCGCGGCCCCCGACCGTCCAGGATGTCGGGTGTGATCACGACCTTCGTCCTCGTCCACGGCGCCTTCTGCAGCGCGGCGGTCTGGTCGCCGCTGGTGCGCGAGCTGACGCTGCGGGGCCACCGCGCCCTCGCCGTCGACCTGCCGGGCCACGGCCCGACCGCCCGCGTCCCCGACGGCGGCAGCGCGCTGGCCGGCGTCGGGACCGCCGACGACGTGGCCGCCGTGCGCGCGGTCGTCGAGCGGGCGGCGCGCAACGGGCCGGTGGCGCTGGTCGGCACGAGCCGCGGCGGGCTGACGGTCACCGCCACGGCCAACGCGGTGCCCGATCTGCTCGCCCGCGCCGTCTACGTCTCCGCGTGGTGCTGCACGGCGCCGCGCGCGAGCTACGACGGCGTCGGGGAGAGCCTGCTCGACCCGCTCGTGGGCGGCCTGCTGGCCGCCGACCCGGTCGCGCTCGGGGCGCTGCGCGTCGCCTGGCCCACCTCCGGGGAGACCTTCGACGGGCTGCGGCGCGCCCTGCTCGCCGACGGCACCGCCGACGAGCTGCGTGGCTACCTCGCGTCGATGGACACCGACGAGTCGCTGCACATCGACGAGGAGGCGATCCGGCTGCGCGCCGGCGCCGCGGTGCCCCGCACCTACGTGCGGCTCACCGAGGACCGCGCCCTGCCGCTCGCGCTGCAGGACCGGTTCGTCGCCGACGCCGACGCCGCGTTCCCCGACCACCCGTTCGACGTGCACGACCTGCGCAGCAGCCACGTCGGCTTCCAGCTGCGCCCGGACGGGCTGGCCGACCTGCTCACGGGAGCGTGAGGATCTCCGCCCCCTCGGCGGTGACCAGGACCGTGTGCTCGAACTGGGCGGTGCGGGAGCGGTCCTTGGTGACGACGGTCCAGCCGTCGGACCAGATGTCGTAGTCGATCGAGCCGAGGGTGATCATGGGCTCGATCGTGAACGTCATGCCCTCCTCGAGGACGGTGTCGACGCTCGGCTCGTCGTAGTGCAGCACCACCAGGCCGCTGTGGAAGCTGCGGCCGATGCCGTGGCCGGTGAAGTCGCGGACCACGCCGTAGCCGAAGCGCTTGGCGTAGGACTCGATGACGCGGCCGACGACGTTGAGCTCGCGGCCCGGGCGCACCGCCTTGATCGAGCGCATCATCGCCTCGCGGGTGCGCTCGACGAGCAGGCGGCTCTCCTCGTCGACCTCGCCGGCCAGGAACGTGGCGTTCGTGTCGCCATGGACGCCGCCGACGTAGCCGGTGACGTCGATGTTGACGATGTCGCCGTCCTGGATCACCGTCGTGTCCGGGATGCCGTGGCAGATCACCTCGTTGAGGCTGGTGCAGCAGGACTTCGGGAAGCCCTTGTAGCCCAGCGTCGACGGGTAGGCGTCGTGGTCGAGCAGGAACTCGTGGACCACGGCGTCGACGTGGTCGGTGGTGACGCCCGGCGCCACCGCCGCCCCGCCCGCGGCGAGGGCCTGCGCGGCGATCCGCCCGGCGTGGCGCATGAGCTCGACGGTCTCGGCGTCCTGCACCCACGGCTCGGTGCTGCGCGCCGGGGCCTTCTTGCCGACGTACTCCGGCCGCGGGATGTGCGCGGGGACGGGGCGGATCGGGGTGGGGGTGCCGGGGGTCAGCAGCGTGCGGGTGGACATGGCGTCCAGTGTAGGTCGGGTCGGCGCCCCTCGTTCAGGGCACGCGGTGGGCGGCCCGGCGGGCCACGACCAGCGACAACGCGCGCCAGCCCAGCAGCAGCACGGCGAGGGAGAGCGCCGTCACGACCGCGAAGCTCGGCGGCAGCGATCCGGTGAACCCGGCCCGCAGGGCCAGCCCGACGACGACGGCCCCGGCCAGCACCGCTCCCCCGGCCCGCAGCCCCGACGGGTCGGCGCGCACGACCGGCGTGGCCCACGCGGCCACGACCCCGGCGGCGAACGGCGCGAGCGTGACGAGCAGCCCCCACAGGTCGCCGGACTCGGCGTGGCTGAGCCGGCCGACGGCGGCGAACACGACCACCGCCACCAGGTCGGCGGCGAGGGCGAGCGCGGGGATCCGGCTGCGCGGCATGCGACCCAGGATAGGACTCCGGGCCCGGGCGCGGTGACCGGTCGCCGAATGCCGGCCCGGGGCGGGCGCCGCAGGACGAGCCGGCGTACCGGATCGGCGAACTCGCCGGGTGGGGACGGCGGACTCGCCGGGTGGGGACGGCAAACTCGCCGGTCAGGGGGTGGTGGCCGCCAGGAAGCGGGCCGCCGCCTCCACCGCGGGCGCCGAGCTCCCGCCGTCGACGACCAGCACCGCGATCGCCACGTCGCCGCGGTAGCCGACGAACCAGCCGTGGGCGCGGCCGTCGTCGGTGTACTCCGCCGTGCCGGTCTTGCCGTAGACCTCGCCGAGCCCGGCGAGCGCCGTCGCGGAGCCCTCGGTGACGACCGCGCGCATCATCGGGCGGACGACGTCGAGCACGGCCGGGTCGGGGGCGGTCGGGGGCACGAGCTCCTGCGTCGGGACGCCCTCGATCAGCGTCGGGACGACGGTCTGCCCGCGGGCCACCGTGGCCGCCACGAGCGCCATCCCGAACGGGCTGGCGAGCACCTGGCCCTGCCCGAAGCCGTTCTCCGCGCGCTGCACCTCGGCCTGCGCGACCGGGACCGAGCCGGTGATCGTGGTCAGCGCGGGCACGGCGTAGTCGGCGCCCAGGCCCAGGGTGAGGGCCGCGGCGGGCAGGGCGCCGGGGGCCAGGGCCGCGCCGATCTGCGCGAACGTCGTGTTGCAGGACCGGGCGAACGCGGTGCGCAGCGGCACGGTGCCGAGGTCGAACTCGTCGATGTTGGGCACCGGGCGCCCGCCGATCGTCAGCCTGCCGGGGCAGGCGACCGGGGTGTCGAGCGCGAGACCGTCCTCGGCGATCCCCGCGGCCGCCGTCACGATCTTGAACGTGGAGCCGGGCGGGTAGCGGCCGGTGAGCGCGAGCGCCCCCTCGGCGTCGGCCGGGCCGTTCTGCCCGACGGCGAGCACCTCGCCGGTCGACGGCGCGATCGCCACGATCATCGCCTGCTGGCCGATCGGCTCGACGGCGTCCTCGGCGGCGGTCTGCAGGCGCCGGTCCAGCCCGATCGCGACGGTGGAGCCGGGCTGCGGGGGTGTCTCGGCGAGCGCGGTGACGTCGGAGCCGGTGCCGTCGACGATCCGCACCGACCACCCGTCGACGCCGTCGAGCTGCGGTGCGACCTGCGTGCGGACCGCGGGCAGCACCTGGCGCGCGAACGCGGCGTCGGGGGCGAGCAGGCGCTGTGCGGTGACGAAGCGGACGCCGGGCAGCTCGTAGATCGCGTCGCGGACGGAGCGGTAGTCGGTCTCGCGCAGCACGGCGACGGTGTAGACCTGCCCGTCGGGGGTGCGGGCGGCGCCGTCGGTGATCGAGGCCTGCGTGATGGCCGCATCCAGCGGGGCGAGCGCCTGCGCCAGCGCCCCCGTGACCGCCGGGAGGTCGCCCGCGGCGGTGCGGTCGAGCAGCACCGAGACGACGGGGGTCGCCTCCAGCAGCGGGGCGCCGTTGCGGTCGACGACGGGCGCGGGCGGCGGGGTGTCGGTGCGCAGCGCGAGGCGCTGGCCCGTGCCGAGCTGCGGATGGACGACGGTGGGGCCCCAGCGGACGAGCCAGCCGGTGCCCTCGTCGCCCGCCCGCTCGGGCGTGGGGGCCAGTTCCAGCTCGCCGAGGTAGCTCCACGTGCGGCCCCCGCCCAGGTCCCAGGTGACGTCGACCGACGCCGTCGCGCGCGAGGTGGCCGTGCGGACCTGCGCGGCCTCGGCCGTCAGGGCCTGCGGGGCGAGCGCGTCGCGGGTGGCGGTGAGCAGCGTGGTGGCCGCGGCCGGGTCGTCGGTGAGCGCCGCGGCGCCCGCGACGTCACCGGCGCTCCACGCGGCCAGGAACCGCTCGACGGTCTCCTCGGGCCCGCCCCCGCCGAACAGGCCGCACCCCGCGGTGACGCCGAGCACCGCCGCCGTGGTCAGCAGGGCGAGCAGGCGGCGGGATGGCACCGGTCGAGTATGGAGGAGCGGACCGCGTCCGCGATCGGGTGACACGGCCGGAGGGCCGCACCGGCCCGACAACTACGATCGACTTCCCGCACGAGACGCAGACGACGCGAAGGCATCCATGCTGATCCAATCCACGCCCCTCGACGGTGCCGCTCTGATCGACCTCAAGCGCCTGGAGGACGACCGCGGCTTCTTCGCCCGCTCCTTCTGCCGCCAGGAGTTCATCGACGCGGGCCTCGACCCGGTCGTCGAGCAGACGAACATCTCGTTCAACCACAAGGCCGGCACCCTGCGCGGGATGCACTTCCAGTTCTCCCCGCACCAGGAGACGAAGCTCATCCGCTGCCTGCGCGGCGCGATCTGGGACGTCATCGTCGACCTGCGCCCGGACTCCCCCACCTTCATGCAGCACTACGGCGTCGACCTCACCGAGGACAACATGACCTCGCTGCTGGTGCCGAAGGACTTCGGGCACGGCTACATCGCGCTCACCGACGGCGCCACCGTGCACTACCAGGTCAGCACCGCCTACACCCCGGGCGCCGAGGGCGGCCTGCGCTGGGACGACCCGGAGCTCGCGCTTCCGTGGCCGATCCAGCCGACGGTGATCTCGCCGAAGGACGCGGCCTGGCCGCTGCTCTCCGAGAAGCCGTGGGGTCAGCGATGATCATCACCGACACCGCCCTGCTGAAGCGCCAGGCCGAGGGCCGCCCCATCCGGGTCGGCATGGTCGGCGCCGGGTTCATGGGCCGCGGGCTCGCGAACCACATCGTCAACACCGTGCCCGGCATGCTGCTCGTCGCCGTGGCCAACCGGACGCTGGCCAACGCCGAGCGCGCCTACACCGAGGCCGGCGCCACCCCGGTCCGGGTCAGCACCGGCTCCGAGGTCGACGCCGCGATCGCGGCGGGCACCCCCGCCGTCCTCGAGGACGCGTTCGAGCTGCTCAAGGCCGAGCAGATCGACTGCATCGTCGACGTCACGGGCGCGGTCGAGTTCGGCGCGCGCGTCACGGTCACCGCCATCGAGCGCGGGCTGCCCGTCGTCACGATGAACGCCGAGCTCGACGGCACCGTCGGACCGCTGCTCGCCCAGCGCGCCCGCGAGGCGGGCGTCATCCTCACCGGCGTCGACGGCGACCAGCCCGGCGTGCAGGGCAACCTGATCCGGTTCGTGAAGAGCCTGGGCGTCACGCCGCTGGTCTCGGGCAACATCAAGGGCCTGCAGGACGAGTACCGCAACCCGACGACCCAGAAGGGCTTCGCCGAGAAGTGGGGCCAGGACCCGTACATGGTCACGAGCTTCGCCGACGGCACCAAGGTGTCGTTCGAGGAGGCCATCGTGGCCAACGCGCACGGGTTCACCGTGCCGAAGCGGGGCATGTTCGGGCGTGACCACCACGGCCACGTCGACGAGCTCACCGAGATGTACGACCTCGACCAGCTCCGCGAGCTCGGCGGGATCGTCGACTACGTGGTGGGTGCGCAGCCCGGGCCCGGCATCTACGTCCTGGGCACCCACGACGACCCCAAGCAGCGCCACTACCTCGAGCTCTACAAGCTCGGGAAGGGCCCGCTGTACTCGTTCTACACGCCGTACCACCTGTGCCACTTCGAGGTGCCGAACACGGTGGCGCGCGCGGTCGACTTCGCCGACGCCGCGCTCACGCCGCCCGGCGGCCCGCGCGTCGACGTCGTCGCGGGCGTGAAGCAGGACCTCAAGGCGGGTCACACCGTCGACGGGCTGGGCGGCTACGACACCTACGGGCTGGCCGAGTCGACGCCGGTCACGCGGGCCGAGGGCCTGCTGCCGATGGGCGTGGCCGAGGGCTGCGTGCTGCTGCGCGACGTCAAGAAGGACGAGGTGCTCACCTACGCCGACGTCACGCTGCCCCCGGGCCGCCTGATCGACGAGCTGCGGGCCGAGCAGGAGAAGCTCTTCCCGAACAGCGGCTGACGCCGCCCGTGCGCGGAGGAGGTGGCCCTGGCCGCATCCTCCGCGCACGAGGGGTCAGGCCGGCACCCGGCGGCGGACCGCACCCGACGCCGCCGCCACCACCGCCTCCAGGGGGCCGCGGCGGCCCGCGCGCCGGAACAGCCCGCCCACGACCAGCGCCACCACGGCCTGCAGGACCCACACCGCCGTCCCGAACGGGCCGAGCAGCCCACCGACGACGACGTGCGCGGTGTAGAGCGTCAGCGGGATCGCGCCCGGCCCGGCGAGGACGGCGCCCACCACCCGCGGGGCCAGCAGGCACAGGCCCAGCACCAGCAGCGCCGTGCCGGTGGTGTGGGCGAGGTCGAACGGCGTGCCGGAGTGGCGGGCGGCGGTCAGGAGCCACGCCCAGTCGTCGGACGGGGTGATCCCGGCGCGCTGCTCGCCGCTCGGGCCGCCCCCCAGCAGGGCCGACGAGCCGAGCGCCAGCACCGCGAGCGCCGCCCCGGTGCCGACGAGCCGCCGCGCCGTGCGCGCCGACGCGAGGTCCAGCCGCCCGACGCCGAGTCCCACCAGCAGGTAGGTGGTCCAGGTGAGCACCGGGTAGTAGCCGGTGAGCCCGAGCGTCACCAGCAGCTCGCCGGGCGGCATCGTGAACGACGGCTGCGGGCCGGGGCCGTCGGGCATCCCCGCGCGCAGCACGTGGCTCAGCACCGGGGACGCCACGCACCACACGGCCGCCGCCGCGAACAGCGCGGGCGCCGGGACGCGCAGCAGCGGCACGGCGACCAGGAACAGCAGCGCGTACTGGGCGAGGATCACCGCGGGCGGGGCGTCGAGGACGGTCTCCAGGCCGAGACCGAGCGCGCCGACGAGCAGCGCCCGCACCACCAGCGCCGCCCCGGCACCCTCGCCCCGGCGCGACCCCAGCGCGATCCCGACCCCGGCCAGCACCGCGAACAGCGCCGACGCCCGGCCCGCCACGAGGTCGCCCACGACCGTCGCCCGGCCGTCGGGTCCGGTGGTGGCGTGCAGGTGCGCGGCGGCCATGCCGAGCAGGGCGAGCCCGCGGGCGGCGTCGACGCCGGTGATCCTCATCCGTCCTCGCCGAGCGTGCGCAGGACGGTGTGCAGCAGGTCGTCGAGGGTGCGGAGCTGGCCGGGGTCGAGCCCGAGTCCGGCCTCGAACCGCCGCACCCCCGGCAGCGCGGCCGCCACCAGCTCCCGGCCGGCGTCGGTGATCGCGATCCCGCTGCGCCGCCCCCGTCCGCCCGGGCCGTCGCGCGACACGAGCCCGCGCTCCAGCAGCGGGACCAGCAGCTCCCCCAGGCTCTGCGGCCGCACGAGCACCCGCCGCGCGAGCTCGGCCTGGGTCAGCGCGGGTTCGTCGGCGAGGTGGGCGAGCACCCCGAACTGCGTCGGCGTGAGCCCGACCTGCGCGAACACCGCCGTGAACCCGCGCGCGACGACGTGCGAGGCCCGCACCAGCGTCCACGCGACGAACGACTCCTCCGACACCTCCGACACCTCCGACACCTCCGAAAAGTATCAGGTACCTTCTTAATGCAGGCACCTGATACCGGGAGGACCACGCGGTGCACGCCATGCCGCCGACCGGGGGCCGCGCGGCCGCCACCGCCGTACGCGACGCCGACCTGCTGGCCACCCACCTGCTCGACGTCCGCGCGGGCACCTCGACGATCCCGCTCGCCGTGCGGGCCTACGAGCAGCGGATGCCGTCCTACGCGGTGGGCGCGATCCGGGAGTCGCTCGCACCGCTGGCCTGGATACGGCGGCTGGCCGCCCCGCGGACCCGGCTGCCGGCCCGGGCCGGGCTCGCCGCACTGGCGGCGGTCCGGCGGTGGCGGCGGCCCTGATCGCGGGCGGCTCTTGACCTCGACCGCGGTTCAGGTCCGAGGCTGGTGCCATGCCCCTGGACCCCCTCGCCCGCCGCGTCGCCGCCGTGCTCGTCCTCGGCGGGTTCATGGTCGTGCTGGACACGACGGTCACCGTCGTGGCCCTGGCCGCGCTCGCCCGTGACCTCGACGCGTCGATCTCGGCGGTGCAGTGGGCCACCACCGCGTACACGCTCGCTCTGGTGGCGGTGATCCCGTTGGCCGCGTGGGCGACGGCCCGGCTCGGCTCCCGCGGCACCTACGTGCTGGCCGTCGTGGTCTTCACGCTGGGCTCGGTGCTGGCCGCAGCCGCAGGGGACGTCGGGACACTGGTCGCGGCACGCGTCGTGCAGGGTCTCGGCGGCGGGCTGATCAACCCGGTCGGCATGGCGATCGCGCTGCGCACCGTGGCGGCCGGGCAGCGGGGCCGGATGATGAGCCTGTTCGGGGTGCCGGTGCTGATCGCGCCGCTGGTCGGACCGGTGCTCGGCGGCTGGCTGATCGACACCCTGTCCTGGCGGTGGATCTTCCTGATCAACGTGCCGGTCGGGCTGGCCGTGATCGCCTGCCGGCGGTGGCTGGTCGCCGACGGGCAGGGCGCCGCGGCCCCGCTGGACGTCATCGGCCTGGCGCTGCTCGCCCCCGGCGCCGCGGCGCTCGCCTACGGCTTCACCGCGATCGGCGACGCCGGGCGGCTCACGGCGGGCGGGGCGGTGCCGGCGGCGGTCGGGGCGGTGATGGTCGCGGCGTTCGTCCCGTGGTCGCTGCGGCGCCGCAGGCCGCTGCTGCGGCTGCGGCTGCTCCGGGAGCGCGCGCTGGCGGCCGGGCTCGCGACCGTGGCCCCGTTCGGCGCCGCCTACTTCGGCGCGATGTTCGTGCTGCCGCTGTACTGGCAGGTCGTGCGCGGGGAGGGCGCGACGTTCGCCGGGGCCGTCGGCATCCCGCAGGTGCTCGCCACCGGCCTCACGATGCAGGTGGCGACGCGCCTGGTCGACCGGGTCCCGCCCCGGCGGATCGTCGTCGCCGGGGTCGCGACGGCCCTCACCGGGCAGCTGCTGGTGCTGGCCCAGCTCACGGCCACCGCGCCCGTGGCCGGGCTGATGGCGGCGGGGGCCGTCACCGGGGTGGGCGTCGGCGCCACCCTGATGCCCGCGATGACCGGCGCCACCCGCGATCTGCCCCACGACGACATCCCGGGCGGTTCCACGATCCTCGCCATCACCCAGCAGCTGGCGGTGGCGCTCGGCGTCGCGGCGGTGTCGGCGCTGCTCACGACCCTGGTGGCGACCCGGGCACCGGTGCTCGGCGCGGGCGGGCTCGGGGCGGCGACGGACCTCGACCCGGCCGCCCGGCTGGCGCTCGCCCCGGACCTGGCGGCGGCCCTGCAGCTCACGCTGGTGCTGCCGGTGGGGCTGACGGCGCTGTCGCTGGTCGTGGCCGTCACCGCGTTGCGGGCGGCCCCGCTGGTGGCCGCCCGCTGATCTCGGCCCCCAGCCCGCCGAGGATCTAGAACAGGATCGTGGAGAAGCTGGCGACCTGGGTGAACCCGATGCGGGCGTAGGAGGCGCGGGCGACGTGGTTGAACCCGTTGACGTACAGGCTCGACACCCGGTCCATCCCGGCGAGCCGCTCCACCACGGCGGCGGTGCCCGCCGTGCCGAGGCCCCGCCCGCGGCAGGCGGGGTGCACCCAGACGCCCTGGATCTGCCCGACCCGGCTCGACAGCGCCCCGATCTCGGCCTTGAACACCACCTGGTCGCCCTCGAAGCGGGCGAACGCGCGGCCCGCCGCCACCAGTTCCGCGACGCGGGCGCGGTAGCCGGCGCCGCCGTCGCCCGCGCGGGGGTCGACGCCGACCTCCTCGGTGAACATCGCGATCGCGGCCGGGAGGTAGCGGTCGAGCTCGTCGGGGCGGACCGGGCGCACCGCCGGGTCGGGGGTGACGGCGGGCAGGCCCGGCAGCACCATCAGCGGCTGGTCGGCGCGGACCTCGCGGGCGGGCGCCCAGTGCGGGGCCAGCTCCTCCCACAGCGGCAGGACCAGCTCGGCGCGTCCGACGATCGAGGAGCAGGAGCGGCCGTGGCGACGGGCCCGCTCGGCGAAGCTGCGGATCGCGGAGCGCTCGCCGCGCAGCGGGACGAGGTTGGCCCCGGAGAAGCACAGCCCGTCGTGGCGCGAGCCGGACGCCCACACCTCGCCGCCGAGCCGCCACGGATCCAGACCGGCGATCTCGACGCGCGCCGCAACCATGCACGACGCCACCGGATCCGCGTCGAGCGCGGCGCGGACGACCGGACGGTCCCGGTCGTCGAGAAGCCGGGCACCGGCGACTCTGAGCACCTGCCTACGGTGCCACACCTGCGCCCCGATGCCCACGGCGGATCAGCCCACCGACACCTGCGGCTCGCCGGACGCCTCCATCGTCTCGGCCAGCTTCATGGCCTCCTCGATGAGCGTCTCGACGATCGCGTGCTCGGGGACGGTCTTGATGACCTCGCCCTTGACGAAGATCTGGCCCTTGCCGTTGCCCGACGCGACACCCAGATCGGCCTCGCGGGCCTCCCCCGGCCCGTTGACGACGCAGCCCATGACGGCGACGCGCAGCGGCACCTCCATGCCCGTCAGCCCGGCGGTGACCTCGTCGGCGAGCTTGTAGACGTCGACCTGGGCGCGCCCGCAGGACGGGCAGGACACGATCTCCAGCTTGCGGGGCCGCAGGTTGAGCGACTGCAGGATCTGCGCCCCGACCTTGATCTCCTCGACGGGCGGGGCCGAGAGCGAGACGCGGATCGTGTCGCCGATCCCCTGGCGCAGCAGCGCCCCGAACGCGACGGCGGACTTGATCGTGCCCTGGAACGCCGGCCCGGCCTCGGTCACGCCGAGGTGCAGCGGGTAGTCGCACTGCTCGGCGAGGAGCTCGTAGGCGCGGATCATCACGACGGGGTCGTTGTGCTTGACCGAGATCTTGATGTCGTGGAAGTCGTGCTCGGCGAACAGGCTCGCCTCCCACATCGCCGACTCGGCCAGCGCCTCGGGCGTGGCCTTGCCGTACTTCTCCATCAGCCGCTTGTCCAGCGAGCCCGCGTTGACGCCGATCCGGATCGGGGTGCCGCGGTCCTTCGCGGCGCGCGCGATCTCCTTGACCTGGTCGTCGAACTTGCGGATGTTGCCCGGGTTGACGCGCACCGCGGCGCAGCCGGCGTCGATCGCGGCGAAGACGTACTTGGGCTGGAAGTGGATGTCGGCGATCACCGGGATCTGCGACTTCGCCGCGATCGCGGGCAGCGCGTCGGCGTCGTCCTGGCTCGGGCAGGCGACGCGCACGATGTCGCAGCCGGCCGCGGTGAGCTCGGCGATCTGCTGCAGCGTCGCGTTGACGTCGGAGGTCAGGGTGGTGGTCATCGACTGCACCGAGATCGGGTGGTCGGAACCGACGCCGACCGTCCCCACCTGCAGCTGACGGGTCTTCCGGCGGTCGGAGAGGGTCGGTGCAGGAGGAACGGGCATGCCCAGGGAGACGCTCACGACCCCGAGTATCCCCCGTGGCGCCGACCGCCGCCGCTCACCGTGTCGGGAAGCACCACCTTTGCTCTGCTTACCCGTACGCACCGCCGGCCGATGCGTACGGGTAAGCAGAGCACAGGAGGCATCAGGTGCGGCCCTGGCGCTCCTGCGCGCTCTGCAGGGTCGACGAGTGCGGCAGCCAGGTGGCCAGCTCCACCGGCCAGCCGTCGGCCTCCAGCACCGCGACGACGGCCGGGTCGTCGTCGAGGACCGACACGATCTCCCGGCTCGCCGAGAGCCCCCGCAGCACCTCGCGCTTCATCCAGCGCGCGGGGCGGGAGTCGTGGTCGTCGCGCATGATCAGCGGGCCCGTCGGGAGGTCGTGCCTGGCGAGCCAGCGCTCGGTGAGCCGCCGCGTGCGCTCCGGGCGGCCCGTCAGGTACAGCACGTCGTGGTCGGCGAGCGCGGCGCGGAGCCGGTCGGCCCCCTCCACCAGCAAGGGGTCGCGGTCCGCGGCCTGGAAGAAGCGCTCCCAGCGCTGCGGCCGGGCGCGCAGGTGGTGCAGCCGGTGGGTGACGTCGGCCAGAACGCCGTCGACGTCGAACACCGCCAGCGGGCGGGCGTCCCCGGAGGGGGCGAGGCTCACTGGAACAGCCGCACGGGGTTGATCACGTCGGCCACCAGCAGCAGCCCGCTCCACACGATGAACACCATCGCGACCACGTAGGCCACCGGCATGAGCTTGGCGACGTCGACCGGCCCGGGGTCGGGCTTGCCGCGCACCTTCCAGATCCGCTTCTTCACGGCCTCCCAGACCGCGGGGAAGATCTGCCCACCGTCGAGCGGCGGGATCGGCAGCAGGTTGAACAGGAACAGCGAGATGTTGACGGCCGCGAGCAGGTTGAGCAGCAGCGACGCCTCGGCGGCCAGCGGGATCTCCTGGGCCAGGACCTCCCCGCCGATCCGCGAGACCCCGACGATCCCGATGGGCCCGTTGACGTCGCGCTCCTCGCCGAGGAACACCGACCCGAACAGGCTCGGGACCCGCGACGGCAGCTCGGCGATCGCCTGCCCGGTGCGCCCGACGACGTCGCCGATCTCGACGAACACCGCGCCGACGCCGAGCCGCTCGTAGTCCGAGACCAGCCCGATGCCCAGGAAGCTGCCCTGCACGAGCTGCTCGGGGTCGTCGGCCGAGGCGACGAGGTTGGTGATCGGGCTGGCGGCGAGGTCGAGCTGCTGGCCGTCGCGCAGGACGGTGACCGTGATCGGGCCGACGGACTGCTGGATCGCGGCGCGCAGCTCGTCGCCGTCGAACCGCTCGAAGGGCTGCCCGTTCAACGCGACGATCTCGTCGCCCGCCCGGAACCCGGCGACCGCGGCCGGGGTGGGCGGGGCGCCGACGGGGCAGGTCTGGGTCGTGGAGTCGGCGGGCAGCACGCACTCGCTGACCGCGCTGACGGTGGTGGTGCCGTTGAACTGGCCGATGCCCATCAGCAGCACCGCGAACAGCAGGATCGCCAGGATCAGGTTCATGATCGGCCCCGCGGCCATCACGACGATCCGCTTCCAGGGCTTGCGCAGGTAGAACTGCCGGTGCGCGTCCTCGGGCCGCACGTCCATCGCCGACTGCCTGCGGACGTCGTCGATGAGGCCCTGGAACGGGCCGGTGCGGCGGCTGCTGCCCAGCAGCTCCCCGCGGGCGGGCGGGATCATGCCGATCATGCGGACGTAGCCGCCGAGCGGGATGGCCTTGAGGCCGTACTCGGTCTCGCCGCGCTTGACGGAGTAGACCGTCTTCCCGAACCCGACCATGAACTCCGGCACCTTGATGCCGAACCAGCGGGCGGTGACGAAGTGGCCCAGCTCGTGCCAGGCCACCGAGAACAGGATCCCGACGAAGAAGATCAGGATGCCGAGCACGAACATCATCGGGCCACTCCCGTGGCTTCGCGGGCGTGCGCCCGGGCCCAGTCCTCCGCCGCCAGCACGTCGTCCACGCTAGCGGGGTCGCCCGTCCAGCCGTCGGCGGCGTCGAGCACGCGGTCGAGCAGGTCGGTGATGCCGGTGAACGGCAGCGCGCCCGCGACGAACGCCGCCACCGCCTCCTCGTTGGCCGCGTTGAGGACCGCGGGCAGGCAGCCCCCGGTCTCCCCCGCGCGCCGGGCGAGCCGCACGCCGGTGAACGCGTCCTCGTCGAGCGGCTCGAACTCCCAGGTCTGCGGCGCCGCCCAGGTGCACGGGCGCGCCGCCCCGGCGAGGCGCTCCGGCCAGCCCAGGGCCAGCGCGATCGGCAGCGTCATGTCCGGCGGGCTGGCCTGCGCCAGGGTGGAGCCGTCGAGGAAGGTGACCATCGAGTGCACGATCGACTGCGGGTGCACCACGACGTCGATCCGGTCGTAGGGCACGTCGAACAGCAGGTGCGCCTCGATCACCTCGAGCCCCTTGTTGATCAGGGTGGCGGAGTTGATGGTGATCACCGGGCCCATCGCCCAGGTCGGGTGGGCCAGCGCCTCCTCGACGGTGACGCCGGCCAGCTCGTCGCGGGTCCGGCCGCGGAACGGGCCGCCGGACGCGGTGAGCACGAGCGTCGCGACCTCCTCGGCCCGCCCGCCGCGCAGGCACTGCGCCAGCGCGGAGTGCTCGGAGTCGACGGGCACGATCTGCCCCGGCGCGGCCGCCCCCGTGACCAGCCGGCCGCCGGACACCAGCGACTCCTTGTTCGCGAGCGCGAGCGTGGCCCCCGACCGCAGCGCGGCCAGCGTCGGGCCCAGGCCCACCGAGCCGGTGATGCCGTTGAGGACGACGTCGGCGCCCGCGTCGCGCGTCAGCTCGGTGGCGGCGGCGGGCCCGGACAGCACCTCGACGCCCCGCATCCCGGCCGACGGCAGGGCCCGGCGCAGCGTCTGCGCCGCCGCGGGATCGGCGACGGCGACCCGGCGCACGTCGAAGCGGCGGACCTGCTGCATCAGCAGCGCGACGTCGCTCCCGCCCGCGGCGAGACCGGCGACGGTGAAGCGGTCGGGGTGGGCGTCGAGCAGGTCGAGCGCCTGCGTGCCCACGGAGCCGGTGGAGCCCAGCACGAGCACGGATCGGGTGTTCATCACCGACCATCATCCTCGCGCGGGTGTTGTGACACCATGTGGCCCATGGCGAGTGAGTCCCGTGAGCTGGCGCAGCGATCCGCGGTGGATCCCGAGGAGGAGCCGTCGGCCGAGTGGGGGTGGCACGGCGGCTTCCCGAAGGGGTCGCTGATCGCCGGCTGGGTCGTCACTGTGCTCATGTTCGTCCTGCTCATCGGCAACCACACCGGTCGCACCGAGGACATCTGGCTGATCGGCACGGGCGTCCTCATGGCCGCCGCGCTCGTCTGGCAGACGCTGCGCAAGCGCAACGCCTGGCGCAGGTAGGTGGCGGACGCGGTCGAGCTCACCGTCGGTGACCGCACCGTACGGCTGAGCAACCCCGACCGCGTCTACTTCCCGGCCCGCGGGGAGACCAAGCTCGACCTGGCGCGGTACTACCTGGCCGTCTCCGACGGCATCGTGCGCGCGCTGCGCGACCGCCCCTGCATGCTGCACCGCTTCCCCACCGGCGTCACCGGGGAGAAGGTGCACCAGAAGCGGCTGCCGCGCGGGGCGCCCGACTGGGTCGAGACCGTGCGCGTGACGTTCCCGCGCTGGAACCGCACCGCCGACGAGCTGTGCGTGCAGCACCCGGCCGACGTCGTGTGGGCGGTGCAGATGTCGACGGTGGAGTTCCACCCGTGGAACTCCCGGCGCGACCACGTCGAGCAGCCCGACGAGTGGCGCATCGACCTCGACCCGATGCCCGAGGCCTCCTACGACGACGTCCGGCGCGTGGCGCACGTCGTCCACGAGGTGCTCGACGAGCTGGGCGCGGTCGGCTTCCCGAAGACCTCCGGCGGCTCGGGGATGCACGTGTACGTGCGGGTCCCGCCCGAGCACGGGTTCGCCGACGTCCGGCGCTCGGCGCACGCGTTCGCCCGCGAGGTCGGTCGCCGCTGCTCGCTCGTGGACCTCACCTGGTGGCGCAAGGACCGTGACCCCGCGTCGGTGTTCGTCGACTACAACCAGAACGCCCGCGACCACACGATCCGCAGCGCCTACTCGGTGCGCGGCGTGCCCGAGGCCGTCGTCTCGACCCCGATCCGCTGGGACGAGATCGACGACGCCGACCCGCGCGACTTCACCATCGCCACCGTGCCCGCCCGGTTCGCCGAGCTCGGCGACCTGCACGCCGGCATCGACGACGCCCCGTTCTCCCTGACCCCGCTGCTGGAGTGGGCCGACCGCGACGGGACCGAGGTCCCGGACCTCGACTGACGCGTGCGCGGGCGGTGGCCGGCGCTCACGAGGTCAGCGGGACCAGCGCCTCCCGGATCCGCTCGGGGTCCGCGCCGGTGCAGGCCCGCAGGAACAGCCCGTCGAGCACCGCGGAGAACGCGGCGGCCCGCTCCGGGGCGAACCGGGCCGCGAGGGCGTCCAGCGCCTCCCACCACCGGTCCAGCTCCGGGCGCAGCTGCGGGCGGCGGGCCGCCAGCAGGTAGAGCTCGTACTCGGCGAGGCCCGCGTCCCCCGCGGAGCTGCCGGCCACCAGCGCGACGAGCGCGTCGAGGTCGGCGGGCAGCTCGCGCAGCGCCGCCACCCACCGGTCGTTGACGTCGACGAGGGCGGCGACCAGCAGGTCGTCGACGGTCGGGAAGTAGTACAGGACCGCGCTCGCCGCCACCCCGGCCTCCGCGGCGACGGCGCGCTGGGTCACCGCCGTGAGGCCGCCGCGGCCGACCAGCCGCAGGGTGGCGTCGAGCAGCAGCCGGCGGCGGCGCTCCCCCTTCACCAGCCGGCCGTCAGGCATGCGCGCCGCCCAGCTCCAGCGCCAGCACCCCGCCGATCACCAGCCCGATGCCGCCCACCTGGATCCAGGTCAGCCCCTCCCCCAGGAACGCCGCCCCGATCAGCGCGATCAGCGCGACCCCGGCCGCCGCCCACACCCCGTACGCGACCCCGAGCGCCATGCCCTTCGCCAGCGCCTGGGACAGCGCGTAGAACGCCGTGCCGTAGCCGAGCACCACCACCACCGACGGCACGAGCCGGGTGAACCCCTCGGAGAGCCGCAGGGCCACCGTGCCCGTCACCTCGGCCGCGATCGCGCCGGCCAGCCAGAACCACATCGTCGCACCTCCGGGACAGAAACCTGAGCATCTGCTCCAGATTCTAGCGGGCTCAGGCCAGGGTGCGCACCGACTCGTCCCAGAGCCGGGCCGCCGCCTCCGGGTCGAGGGCGTGTGCGGCGACCCCGGTGCGGGACCCGGGGCGCGTGGGGCCGGCCTCCGCGCAGTCCTCGAAGTAGCGGCCGCCGATCCCGGCCACCACCGGTGACGCCGCGAGCAGCACCGAGGTGGCCGCGCCCTGGGCCGGGGTCTTCCAGCGCACCGGACCCGACATCCGCCCCAGTTCGGGGCCGACGAGGTGGCGCTGCAGCCGGGTGCGGATGCCGCCGGGCATCACCGCGTTGGCGACGATGCCGTCCCCGGCCCAGCGACGGGTGGCCTCCACCGCGAAGAGCACGTTCGCCGTCTTCGACTGCGCGTACGCGGCCGACGGCACGTACGGCCTGGTCAGGTAGTGCACGTCGTCGAACACGACCGGCGAGCGCAGGTGCGCGCTCGAGCTGACCGACACGATCCGCGCGTCCCCGGCCGCGGCGAGCGCGAGGTGCAGTCCGGTGGCCAGCGCGAAGTGGCCGAGGTGGTTGGTCGCGAACTGCAGCTCCCACCCCTCGCGGGTGCGCAGCTCGGGGGTGGCCATGATGCCGGCGTTGGCGACCAGCACGTGCAGCGGGCCGTCCCAGGTGCGGACGAAGGACTGGATCGAGTCCTGGTCGGTGAGGTCCAGGGGCGCGACGAGGACGTGGTCGTTGCCGGTCGACGCGACGATGTCGGCGGCGGCGCGCACGCCCGCGTCGACGTCCCGCACGGCGAGGGTGACGTCGGCGTTCGCGGCCGCGAGCGCGCGGGCCGTCTCGGTCCCGATGCCGGAGGAGGCGCCGGTGACGATCGCGCGGCGACCGGTGAGGTCGACGTCGGCGACGACGTCGAGGGCGGTGGAGGTGGCGGTGAAGGGGGTGGTGACCCGGGATGCGGTGGTCATGTGCCGTCCTCTCGTAGCCGGTAGGCTCGAAGCGGAGGAACCTCCGCTACCTTCCGTTCAAACGGAGGCGCCTCCGCATGATTCCGAGGAGTGGCTGTGACGCCCGACACACACCCGATGCGCGCCGACGCGCGGCGCAACCGGGAGCGCGTGCTCACCGCGGCCGCCCGAGCGTTCGCGCAGCAGGGTCCGGACGCCACGCTGGAGGGGATCGCGAAGGACGCGGGCGTCGGCATCGGCACGCTCTACCGGCACTTCCCGACCCGTGAGGCGCTGGTCGAGGCGGTCTACCGCAACGAGGTCACCCGGCTGTGCGGCGCGGCGTCCGACCTGCTCACGCAGCTGCCCACCGACCGCGCGCTGCGGGTCTGGATGGACCGCTTCGTCGACTACATGACCACCAAGCGCGGCATGGGCGACGCCCTGCGCACCCTCGCCGCGTCCGGCGGCAGGCCGTTCGCCGCGAGCCGCGAGCGCATGGTCGAGGCCCTGTCGTCGCTGCTCGGCGCCGGTGCCGCGGCCGGCACGCTGCGGGGCGACGTCGAGCCGGCCGACGTGCTCGCGAGCATCAGCGGCATCGGCCTCGCCGCGGCCGAACCGGCCCAGGCCGCCCGCATGCTCGACCTGCTGATGGACGGCCTGCGCCCCTAGGTCGCGGCGCGCAGCCGGGCGAACTCCCCGGCCATCGCCTCGACCGTCCAGTGCGCGTTCAGCCCGCTCGGGTTGGGCAGCACCCACACCCGCGTGCCACCCCATGCCTCGTCCTGCCGCCCGATCGCGGCCCCGCGGACGCCGAACGCCGTGCGGTAGGCCGTGACGCCGACGACGGCGAGCCACGCCGGCCGGTGCTCCGCGACCAGCGCCCGCAGCCGCTTCCCGCCGGCGACGGTCTCCGCGGCGGTCAGCTCGTCGGCGCGGGCGGTGGCCCGGGCCACGAGGTTGGTGACGCCCAGCCCGAGCGCCGCGAGCTCCCCCTGCTCCGCGGGCGCGAGCTGCCGCGGGGTGAAGCCGGAGCGGTGCAGCACCGGCCAGAACCGGTTGCCGGGGCGGGCGAAGTGGTGTCCGGTGGCGGCCGAGACCAGCCCGGGGTTGATGCCGGAGAACAGCACGCGCAGCGGCGGGTCGTCCGGCCCCGGGAGGACGTCCCGGATCGTCCGGGTGCGGGCGGCCTCCAGCTCGGCGGGACCGGGGAGGCGTCGACGCGTCACGCCCCGATCATGTCGGTACTGGTGCAGGATGGCGCCCGTGGACCTGCCCGTGATGCCGCCGGTCAAGCCGATGCTGGCCAAGCCCGTGGCCGCCATCCCCGACGGCCAGCTCTACGAACCGAAGTGGGACGGCTTCCGCTCGATCATCTTCCGCGACGGCGACGAGGTCGAGATCGGCAGCCGCAACGAGAAGCCGATGACGCGGTACTTCCCCGAGGTCGTCGAGGCGGTGAAGGCCAACTTCCCGGAGCGCGCGGTGATCGACGGCGAGATCGTCGTCCTCGACCGCGAGCACAACACGCTCGACTTCGAGGTGCTCCAGCAGCGCATCCACCCGGCCGCGAGCCGCGTGACGATGCTGTCCGAGACCACGCCGGCCAGCTTCGTCGCCTTCGACCTGCTGGCCCTGGGCGACGACGACCTCACCGGGCTCCCGTTCGCCGAGCGCCGCGCCGCGCTGGAGACCGCGCTGGCGGGCGCGGAGCCACCCGTGCACGTCACCCCGCTCACCCGCGACAGCACGCTCGCCCAGCAGTGGTTCGAGCAGTTCGAGGGGGCCGGGCTCGACGGGCTGATCGCGAAGAAGGCCGACCAGACCTACCAGCCCGACAAGCGCGTGATGGCCAAGATCAAGCACGAGCGCACCTGCGACTGCGTGGTGGCCGGGTACCGCGTGCACAAGTCCGGGCCCGACGTCATCGGCTCGCTGCTGCTCGGCCTGTTCGACGACCGCGGCGTGCTCGCCTCCGTCGGCGTGATCGGCGCGTTCCCGATGGCCCGGCGCCGGGAGCTGTTCACCGAGCTGCAGCCGCTCGTCACCACCTTCGACGACCACCCGTGGGCGTGGGCCAAGCAGGAGGAGGGGGAACGGACCCCCCGCAAGGGCGAGGGCAGCCGCTGGAACAACGGCAAGGACCTGTCGTTCGTGCCGCTGCGCCCGGAGCGGGTGGTGGAGGTGCGCTACGACTACATGGAGGGCGTCCGGTTCCGGCACACCGCCCAGTTCGTGCGGTGGCGCGAGGACCGCGCCCCGGAGTCCTGCACCTACGCCCAGCTCGAGCAGGCCGTCGACTTCGACCTGGGCGAGGTCCTCGGGCTCCCCTGATCGCGCCCATGATCACCAAGAGTGGTCGGGAGGTGCCGCCCGTGACCGCCCTGCACCACTCCCGGCGATCATGCCGTCGGACGAGTCGCGCCTCGGGCCCAGCCGTCGAGGGTCGTGCGGATCAGGCGGCCGAACTCCGCGCTGCCCAGGTGCCCCGCCTCCTCCACCAGGTGCAGCTCCGCACCCGGCCACGCCCGGGCCAGCTCCCAGGCCGTGACGGGCGGGCCGCCCATGTCGAGGCGGCCGTGCACCAGCACCCCGGGGATCCCGGCGAGGCGTCCGGCGTCGCGGATCAGGACGCCCTCGTCGAGGAACGCGCCGTGCGAGAAGTAGTGGGCGCACAGGCGGGTCAGGGCGAGCAGGTCGCGCGAGGGGCGTCCGGCGTAGACGGCCGGACGCGCGGTGGGCTCCAGGGAGAGCACCGCGTCCTCCCAGGTCGCCCAGGCCAGCGCCGCCCGCTCGCGCACCCCGGCGTCGGGGTCGGCGAGCAGCCGGGCGTAGCCGCCGAGGAGGTCGTCGTCGTCGTGCCGGGCCCGGAACTCCGCCCACTCGCGCGGCAGGAACCGGCCGACACCGCGGTAGAGCCAGTCGATCTCGCTGCGCCGGGTGGTGGTGACGGACACGAGCAGCAGCGCACGCACCCGCTCCGGGTGGGCCTGCGCGTACGCGAGGGCGAGCGTCGAGCCCCAGGACCCCCCGAACACCACCCACCGGTCGACGCCCAGGTGCGCGCGCAGCGCCTCCAGGTCCGCGACGAGGTGCGCGGTCGTGTTCGCCTCCAGCGACGTCGACGGGTCGGACGCGTGCGGCGTCGAACCGCCGCACCCGCGCTGGTCGAACGAGACGACCCGGTAACGCTGCGGGTCGAAGCTGCGCGGCGTGCCCGTCGGCGCACCCGAGCCGGGCCCGCCGTGCACCACGACCGCGGGCGTCCCGGACGGGTTCCCGCGGACGTCGAAGCGGATCCGCTGGCCGTCGCCGACGTCGACCATCCCGGCGTGGTGCGGCTCCACCGCGGGGTACCGGTCGGTCACCCCTGCGAGGCGGCCAGCTGCCCGCAGGCCGCCGCGATCTCGCGACCGCGCGTGTCGCGCACCGTGCACGCCACCCCCGCGGCCTCGACGCGCCGCACGAACTCGTCCTGCACGCGGCGCGGCGAGGCGTCCCACTCGCTGCCCGGCGTGGGGTTGAGCGGGATGAGGTTGACGTGCACGCGGTGCTTGCCGATGCGCTGCGCCAGCTTCTTGCCGAGCAGGTCGGCGCGCCACGGGTGGTCGTTGACGTCGCGGATCAGCGCGTACTCGATCGACACCCGGCGCCCGGTGGTCATCGCGTAGCGGCGCGCGGCGTCGAGCACCTCGTCGACCTTCCACCGGTTGTTGACGGGCACGAGCGTGTCGCGCAGCTCGTCGTCGGGGGTGTGCAGCGAGACGGCGAGCGTGACGGGCAGGCCCTCCGCGGCCAGCTTGTCGATCGCCGGCACCAGCCCCACCGTGGACACGGTGACGCCGCGCGCGGAGATGCCCAGGCCGTCGGGCGCGGGCGAGGTGATTCGCCGCACCGCGGCGACCACGCGCTTGTAGTTGGCCAGCGGCTCGCCCATGCCCATGAACACGACGTTGGACAGCCGCGCGGGGGTGCCGAGCGCACCGTCGCGGGCGGCCGCGGCGGCCTGGCGGACCTGCTCGACGATCTCGCCCGTCGACATGTTGCGCTCCAGCCCGCCCTGGCCGGTGGCGCAGAACGGGCAGGCCATCCCGCAGCCGGCCTGGCTCGACACGCACACCGTGGCGCGGTCGGGGTACCCCATCAGCACCGACTCCGCGCGGGTGCCGTCGTGGCCCTTCCACAGCGTCTTGCGCGTGGTGCCGTCGTCGCAGGACTGCTCCAGCACCGGGGTGACCAGGGCCGGCAGCAGCGGGCGCAGCGCCTCCCGGGCCGCGGGCGACAGGTCGGTCATCGCGTCGACGTCGGCGGTGAACCGGCCGAAGTAGTGCCGGGCGACCTGGTCGGCGCGGAACCCGGGCAGGCCGAGCTCGGCGACGGCGGCCCGGCGGTCGGCGGGGTCGAGGTCGGCGAGGTGGCGGGGCGGGAGGGCGCGCTTGGGCGCGTCGAAGACGAGCGGGAGGGAAGTCATGACCGCTCCAGTGTGCCAGGTATCAGATCGGCCGCCCCGCCGCTCCGATCCCCCATGAGGCGTGTGGTGACCGTCGTGCTGCTGGGGGCGCTGCTGACGGCGTGCGCCGGGCCGCCGGGGCCCGGGCCGCAGGGCGGCGCGCCGCTCGACCCCGGGCCCGACGTCACCTACGTGGGCGGCTCGGCGGACGGGGCGCTGTCGGTCGCCGTGACCGTCCACGACGGGCGCGCGACCGGGTTCACCGCGGACGGCGCCACGGGCGTCTGGTTCGACGGCGCCGTCACCGGGGGGCTGCTCGACCTGCGCGCCGCCGACGGGTCGGAGCTGCGCGGCGGTGTCCACGGTCGGATCGTGCACGGGGGCGTCGTCCCGGCCGGCGGCGGCGCCGACCGGTCCTTCGTCGCGGTGCGGGCCGACGACCCCGCCGGGCTCTACCGCGCCGACCCCGTCAGCGGCACCGGAGTGCTCACCTGGATCCGCTTCCCCGACGGGACGACCCGCGGCGCGGCCGAGGTCGACGGGACGCCCGTCCCCGCCCCGGACCCCGCGCCCGACCTGGTCGTCGACGGGGTCCACTTCGGACCACCGGTCCGGGTCGTGACCCGACCGTGATCACCCGGGCGTATCCCCGGCTCCGGCCGCCCGCTCTGTCACCAGGACACGCCACTCCCGAAGGAGCCCCGATGACGATCCCACCCACCCGGCTGACGGCCTGCCTCGCCGCGTCGGCCCTCGCGCTCGCCCTGGGCGCCTGCGGCGGCGCTCCCGCGGCCCCCTCCGCCGAGCCGGGAGCCGCGGCCACCGCCGACGGGTCGGCGCCGGTCGCCGCCTTCTGCGAGTCGGTCGTCGACTTCGAGGGCGCGTCGAGCGCGGGCCCGCCGGTCGACTTCGCCACCGCGACCCCCGAGGAGATCCAGGCCGCTCTGGCGCAGTTCGGCACCACCCTGCAGCCGTTCCTCGCCGCCATCGACTCCGCGGCACCGGAGGCGGTCGCCGCCGACACCGCCACCCTCACCGGGCTCACGCGCCAGGCCCTGTCCACCGGCGACGACACCGTGTTCGAGTCCCCCGAGTTCACCGCGGCCGAGGACCGCGTCGACACCTACATGCTCGCCGAGTGCGGCTACGAGCAGGTCGAGATCACCGCGGCCGACTTCGAGTACCAGGGGCTGCCGGAGTCGCTCCCCGCGGGCGTCACCGCGATCACGCTCGTCAACGAGGGCGAGGAGCAGCACGAGGTCGGCATCGTCCGCATCAACGACGGCGTGACGCTCACCGTCGAGGAGATCCTCGCGCTCCCCGAGGAGGAGGGCATGGCCGCCGTGACCTTCGCCGGCGCCGCGTACGCCGAGCCCGGTGGCACCGACACCTCGTTCATCCGCCTCGCCGAGCCCGGCCGCTACGGGGTGGCCTGCTTCATCCCGGAGGGCAGCACGGCGGGCGCCGAGGGGACCGGTGCCCCGCACTTCACCCTGGGCATGTTGGGCGACTTCACCGTCACCTGAGCAGCGCCCGTCCACCACCCCGAGAGGAGTCATCCGATGTCCGCTTCCACCCGGCGCGGCTCACCGTTCGTGGCCGCCGCCCTCCTGATGTCGCTCGCCGCGTGCGGGGGCGCACCCGCCGCGCCGCCACCGGCCGCCGCCGCGCCCGCCACCGCGGCGGACCGGACCCCGGAGTTCTGCAGCACGGTGGTGGGGATCGACACGGTGTTCTCCAGCTCGCCGCCGCCGGACGCGCTGCCCCCCGAGGCGCTGCCGGGGCTGTTCGCGCAGCAGCTGCAGGCCCTCCAGCCGCTGTTCGCCACCGCGCAGGAGACCGCACCGGCCGGGATCCGATCCGCCGTGGACACCGTCGTCGAGACCAGCACCCAGGCTCTGACCAGCGGGGACACCTCCGCCACCGAGACCCCCGAGTTCGCCGCCGCCCAGGCCGAGGTCGACGCGGGGGCACTGGCCGCCTGCGGGTTCGACGAGACGTCGGTGACGGCGGTCAACTACGAGTACCAGGGGCTGCCCGACACGCTGCCCGCAGGCGAGTCGGCGGTGACGCTGACCAACGAGGGCGAGGACCTGCACGAGATCGTGCTCGCCCGGCTGAACGACGACGTCACCCTGCCGGTCGAGCAGGTGCTGGCCCTGCCGACGGAGGAGGCGCTGGCGTCGGTGCAGCTCGTCGGCATCGTCGTCGTCCCGCCCGGGGCGTCCGACACGGTGTTCGTCGACGCGTCGCCCGGCCGCTACGTGGTCGCCTGCTTCATCCCGGAGGGCACGACGCTCGCCGGGCCCGGGACCGGCCCGCCGCACTTCACGCTCGGCATGATGAAGGAGATCACGGTCGCATGACACCGGTGAGCCGGCGGTCGTTCCTGCGGACGGTCGGGGCGGGGGCCGGGCTGCTCGTGCTCGGCGCCTGCTCCGCCCCCGCGTCCGGGCCGCCGGTCACCGAGGTGGCACTGGGTGCCGGCGAGGTCGGGATCGACCTGGCCGGCACCCTGGCCACGACCTGGGGCTACAACGGGACGGTCCCGGGCCCGGAGCTGCGGGTGCGGGCCGGTGACGTCCTGCGCGCCCGGCTGCGCAACGCCCTGCCCGAACCGACCACGATCCACTGGCACGGGATCTCGCTGGTCAACGCCATGGACGGCACGCCGGGGCTCACCCAGGCCCCGGTGGATCCGGGTGCCGCGTTCGACTACGAGTTCCGGGTGCCCGAGGCGGGCACCCACTGGTACCACGCCCACTCCGGGCACCAGCTCGACCGCGGCATGTACGGGGCGCTGATCGTCGAGCCGCGCACCGAGGAGCTCGCCTACGACCGCGAGCACACCCTGCTGCTCGACGACTGGCGCGACGGCCTCGATGCCCCCGGCGACGACGGCGAGCACGCGGCGCACGGCGGGGTGGGGCTCGGCGGCGGAGTGGGGCTCGGCGGCGGCCCGGGGACCGCCCCCGGCACGGGCGCCGTCGCGGATCCGGGGCCCGACCGCGTGTCCTTCGGCGGCCGGTCCTACCCGTTGATGCTGGTCAACGCCCGCCCCCCGGCCGACCCCGCTGTGTTCGAGGTGCGCCGCGGCGACCGGGTGCGCCTGCGCGTCGTCAACGCTGCGGCCGACACCGGCTTCCGGTTCGCGATCGCCGGGCACCGCCTCACCGTCACCCACTCCGACGGGATGCCGGTGCGGCCCGTCACCGTCGACGCGCTGCGGATCGGCATGGGCGAGCGCTACGACGTCCTCGTCGACGCCGGCGCGCCGGGGGCCTGGCAGATCGGGGTGCTGCCGGAGGGCAAGACCGGCTTCGGGCGGGCGGTGCTGCGCTACGCCGACGCCCCCGCGACGCCCGCCCCGCCCGCCGACGCCCGCCCGACCGAGCTCGACGGTCGGCTGCTCACCTACGACGACCTCGTCGGCACCGGGCCGGCGGAGGTCCCGCCGACCGGCGGCCCCGACCGCACCTTCGCCCTGACGCTGCGGGGCACCGACATCGACGTCGACGGCCTCGGCCCCGACGAGCCGCTCCCGGTGAGCCCCGGCGAGTGGGTGCGGGTGGCGGTGCGCAACGAGAGCGCGAACTTCCATCCCGTCCACCTGCACGGGCACCACTTCCAGCTCGCGACCCCCGGGCGCGCCCTCAAGGACACCGCCGTCGTGGCCGCGCGGGGCGGCGAGCTGACGTTCGACTGGCGCGCCGACAACCCCGGCGAGTGGATGATCCACTGCCACAACCACTACCACATGGAGGACGGGATGATGCGGACGATCAGCTACCGGTAGCGCGAGCCCCGCAGCTGCGCGACCAGGCCCGAGCGGTGCGCGGACGCGGCCCACAGCAGCACCCCGGCCCCCAGCCCGACCAGCCCCCGCGGGTACAGCTGCCCCACCGAGTTGAGCGCCAGGAACGCCCCGAGCGCCGCCAGCACCATCAGCGCCGCCCCCAGCAGCAGGTACGTGCGGTCGCCCAGCAGCGACGACGCCGGCACCAGCAGCGCGCCGACCACCCCGAACCCGAGCGGCACCGCCAGTTCGCCGTACGGGGTGAACCCGAGCAGCGCCGACCCGGCGACGATGACGACGAGCCCGATCACCGCCAGCCGCAGCAGGCGGCGGCTGCGCCAGCGCTCCATCGGTCGCTCGGCGCCGTCGCGGCTGCCGACGACGAACAACCACGCCGTGACGCCGAGCCCGGCGGCCAGCACCACCGTCCCGGTGCCCGCGTCCAGCGCCGAACTCCCCACCAACCACCCGACGCCGCCGGCCAGTGCGAGCACCGCGGCGGCGGAGAGCGTGACCGTCCTCGCCATGCTTCTCACGGTAGCGCTACGCCCCGCTGTGCCAGGCTTGACCCGAACGACGCTCCCCCACCACCACCGCCTGGAGTCGCTCCGTGCCCCACCCCCAGTTGGACCGCCGCACCGTCGTCGTGGGGGCCGCCGCGCTGACCGCGGGGCTCGCCGTCGCCGGCTGCTCGGCCGCCTCGCCCGCCTCCGCCCCGGCCGCCGCGGACGGGCCGCTCGCCCCCACCACCGACGTCCCCGTCGGCGGTGCGACGATCTTCGCCGACCAGGGCGTCGTCGTCACCCAGGCCACCGCGGGCGCGTTCGCCGCGTTCTCCACGGTCTGCCCGCACCAGGGCTGCAACGTCAACGCCGTCGAGGGCACCGAGATCGTCTGCCCGTGCCACGACAGCCGCTTCGACCTCGGCGGCGCCGTGCTCACCGGCCCCGCCGAGTCGGGCCTGACCAGCGTGCCCGTCACGGTCTCGGGCACCGAGCTCACCCTCGGCTGAACCGCCGCACCTGCAGCCGGTAGCCCACCGGGATCTCCAGGCCCGGCACGGCCGCGAGCGCGCGGTCGGCCGTGGCCCGGGAGAACTCGATGCGCAGGACCGCCTCGAGCGTCGCGCGGTCCGGGAAGGCCCACCGCGTCGCGATCCGGCGCAGCGAGAACCCGCGCCGGACGAAGAACCGCTCGGCCGCGACGGGGTCGTAGTGCGGGATGTCGGCGCGCATCCAGTCGCCGTAGGGCGGCTGCGTGGCGTCGAGGTCGACGATCGCGAGCACCCCGCCGGGACGCAGCACGCGCCGGGCCTCGGCGAGCCCCGGTTCGCACCCCGCCCCGAAGAAGTACGCGGTGCGCGCGTGCAGGAGGTCGACCGACGCGTCCGGGAGCGGAAGGGCCGCGGCCCCGCCCTCCAGGACGGGGAGCCCGCGTCCGCGGGCCCGGCGCACCAGCGGCGGGTGCGGCTCGACGCCGATCACCGACGCCGCCCCGTCGGCGAAGACGGGCAGGTGGAAGCCGTCGCCGCAGCCGACGTCGACGACGTCGGCCCCCGCCCACGGGGCGTCCTCGCGCAGCGCGGCCCAGATCGCCCCGTCGACGTCCTGGGCGCGGTTCTCCTGCTCGTAGACCTCCGGCCAGTTCCACAGGTTCGGGCTGGGGATGGTCATGCCGCGGTCCTCACACCGGCACGAGCACGCTCAGCACCAGCCAGGCCACGACGGCGGTGGGGAGCAGGGAGTCGAGGCGGTCCATCATGCCGCCGTGCCCGGGCAGCAGGTTGCCCATGTCCTTGATGCCCAGGTCGCGCTTGATCATCGACTCGACGAGGTCGCCCAGCGTCGCGGAGATCACCAGCAGCGACCCGGTGAGCACCCCGACCAGCCAGGGACCGCCGAGGAACAGGTGGACGCAGAGCGCGCCGGTGGCCATGCCCGCGAGCTGCGAACCGGCGAAGCCCTCCCAGGACTTCTTCGGGCTGATCGTGGGGGCCATCGGGTGGCGGCCGAACAGCACGCCCGCGGCGTAGCCGCCCACGTCGGAGGCGATCACCGGGAGCATGAACGTGAGCACGCGGCCGAGCCCGTCCGGGGCCACGGTCATCAGCACGGCGAACCCGCAGCACAGCGGCACGTAGGCGGCGGTGAAGACGGTCGCGGTGACGTCGCGGACGTAGTGCGAGGCTCCCCCGCGCATCCGCCACAGCAGCGTGGCCACCATCGTCAGCGCGAACGACCCGGCCAGCCCCGCGGTGCCGAACGGCCAGGCCAGCCAGATCATGGCCTGCCCGCCGACCAGCACCACCGGCAGCGGCACCTCGATGCCCGCCCCGCGGCGCAGCGCGCCCGCGAGCTCCCAGGTGGCGATGGCCGCCGACACCGCGAGCACCGCGACGAAGAACTGCCGCACGATCAGCAGCGACGACAGGATGATCGCGCCCATCGACAGGCCCACCGCGATCGCCGCGAACAGGTTGCGGCCCAGCCGCGCCGATTTCGGCACCCGGGGCGGCAGCACCTCCCCGGGCGTCAGCGGTGACCCCGCCGCGGCGAACGGCAGGTCACGGGATGCGGAGGTCGACACCGTCTCAGACTTCGAGGAGTTCGGTCTCCTTGTGCTTCACCAGGTCGTCGATCTGGTGGACGTACTTGTCGACGGTGGTCTGCAGCTCCTTCTCCGCGCGGGCCACCTCGTCCTCGCCCGCCTCGCCGTCCTTGGCGATGCGGCCGAGCTCGTCCATCGCCTTGCGGCGGACGCTGCGGACGGTGACGCGTGCGTCCTCGCCCTTGCTCCGCGCGACCTTGACCATCTCGCGGCGGCGCTCCTCGGACAGCTGCGGGATGACGCACCGGATGATCTGGCCGTCGTTGCCGGGGTTCAGGCCGAGGTCGGACTCGCGGATCGCCTTCTCCAGCGCCTTGAGCGAGCTCGCGTCGTACGGCTTGATGATCACCATGCGGGCCTCGGGGATGGTGATCGAGGCGAGCTGGTTGATCGGGGTCATCGCGCCGTAGTACTCGACGACGACCCGGGAGAACATGTTGGGCGTCGCGCGGCCGGTGCGCACCGAGGCGAGGTCGTCCTTCGCGACGGTGACGGCCTTCTCCATCTTCTCCTCGGCGTCGAAGAGCGTCTCGTCGATCACGACGTACCTACCTTTCCCCGGGCCGTTCCACCGGCGTACTGACCAGCGTGCCGATCCTCTCACCCCGCACCGCACGGGCGATGTTGCCCTCCACGAGCAGGTTGAACACGATGATCGGCATCTTGTTGTCCATGCAGAGGCTGAACGCGGTGGCGTCGGCGACCTTGAGCCCCTGCTCCAGCACCTCGCGATGGGTGATCTCGTCGAAGAGCTTCGCGTCGGGGTCGGTCTTCGGGTCGGCGGTGAACACGCCGTCGACGCCCTTCGCGAGCAGCAGCGCCTCCGCGCCGATCTCGAGCGCGCGCTGCGCACCGGCGGTGTCGGTGGAGAAGTAGGGCATGCCCACGCCCGCGCCGAAGATCACGACGCGGCCCTTCTCCAGGTGCCGGATCGCGCGCCGCGGGATGTAGGCCTCGGCGACCTGGCCCATCGTGATGGCGGTCTGCACGCGCGTGTCGATGTGGTGCTCGCGCTCCAGGAAGTCCTGCAGGGCGAGGCAGTTCATGACGGTGCCGAGCATGCCCATGTAGTCGGCCCGGGAGCGCTCCATGCCCCGGTCCTGCAGCTCGGCGCCGCGGAAGAAGTTGCCGCCGCCGATGACGACCGCCACCTGCGCCCCCGAGGAGACGACCTCGGCGATCTGCCGGGCGACGGTCTCGACGACCTCCGGGTCGACACCGACGGCACCACCGCCGAACATCTCCCCGCCGAGCTTGAGCAGTACGCGGCGGAATCCGGGGCGGTCGTCGGTGTCGACTCGGGGTGCGGTCATCAGGCCTGGCCGACCTCGAAGCGCGCGAACGTCTTGACCGTGACACCGGCCTCGTCGAGCAGCGCCTTCACGGTCTTCTTCGAGTCCTGCACCGACGCCTGCTCGAGGAGCACGACGTCCTTGTAGAACCCGTTGATGCGGCCGTCGACGATGCGGGGCAGCACCTGCTCGGGCTTGCCCTCCTCGCGGGCGGTGGCCTCGGCGATGCGACGCTCGTTCTCGATCACGTCGGCCGGGACCTCGTCGCGGGTGGTGTAGGTCGGGCGGGCCGCGGCGATGTGCATCGCGACGCCCTTGACCACCTCGTCGGAGGACCCGTCGTAGGAGACCAGCGCGCCGATGGCCGGCGGCAGGTCCGACGCGCGGCGGTGCAGGTACAGCGCGACCGGCCCGTCGACGTGGATGTAGCGCTTGAGCTCGAGCTTCTCGCCGATGCGGGCGGACAGAGCGAGGACGGCGTCCTCGACGGTGCCGTCGTCGAGCTTGGCCGCCTTGAGGGCGTCGAGGTCGGCGGGCTTGTCGGCCACGGCGACCTGCAGGATCGAGTCGGCGAGCTTCTGGAAGTCGTCGCTCTTGGCGACGAAGTCGGTCTCGCAGTTGAGCTGGACCATCGTGCCGCCCTCGGCGACGACGAGGCCGTTGGCCGTCTCGCGGCCGGCGCGCTTGTCGATGTCCTTCGCGCCCTTGATGCGCAGCAGCTCGACGGACTTGTCGAAGTCGCCGTCGGAGTCCTCCAGCGCCTTCTTGCAGTCCATCATCCCGGACCCGGTGAGGTCGCGGAGCTTCTTCACGTCGGCGGCGGTGTAGTTCGCCATGGTGGGTCTCTTCGTCCTTCGTCGATGGGACCGGCACCGCCCCGGGCCCCGCACGTGGAGTCGCGGAGGCCTGGGGCGGCGGAGGTCAGCTGGCGGTCTGGGTGCCGTTGCTGGTGGTGGCCGGAGCGGGCTCGGCGGCCGGGTTCGGCGCCTCGGCCGGGGCCGCGGCGGCTGTGAGGCTCGCCCCGTCGGAGCCGGCGCCGCTGGTGAGCAGCTCCTGCTCCCACTCGGCGAGCGGCTCCTCGGCCGCGGCCTTCTCCTCGCCGCCGTCGCCACCGCGGGCGCGCGAGCGCTGCATGAGGCCGTCGGCCGCCGCCTGCGCCACGACCTTGGTCAGCAGTGCGGCGGAGCGGATCGCGTCGTCGTTGCCCGGGATCGGGAAGTCGACCTCGTCGGGGTCGCAGTTCGTGTCCAGGATGGAGACGACGGGGATGCCCAGCTTGCGGGCCTCGCCGACCGCGATGTGCTCCTTCTTGGTGTCGACGATCCAGACCGCGCTCGGGACCTTGGTCATGTCCCGGATGCCGCCCAGGGTCTTCTCGAGCTTGGTCTTCTCGCGGGTGAGCATGAGGATCTCCTTCTTGGTGCGACCCTCGAAGCCCCCCGTCTGCTCCATCGTCTCGAGCTCCTTCATCCGCTGAAGGCGCTTGTGGACGGTCTGGAAGTTGGTGAGCATGCCACCCAGCCAGCGCTGGTTGACGTACGGCATGTTGACGCGGCCCGCCTCGTCGGCGATGGCCTCCTGCGCCTGCTTCTTCGTGCCGACGAACATGATCGTGCCGCCGTGCGCGACGGTCTCGCGCACGAACTCGTAGGCCCGGTCGATGTAGGACAGCGTCTGCTGCAGGTCGATGATGTAGATGCCGTTGCGCTCGGTGAGGATGTAGCGCTTCATCTTCGGGTTCCAGCGTCGGGTCTGGTGCCCGAAGTGCACGCCGCTGTCGAGCAGCTGCTTCATGGTGACGACGGCCATGGCCGGTGTTCACCTCTCGGTCTGGCGCGGTCGCTCGGCGACCGTGCGTGCGGTTGCGCGGAGCGTCGGTCGACGGTTCCGCCCTGGCGTCGCGTCGGCGTCCGGACCCGCCGGTCGGAAACCCGCGGGACCGCCCGTCCGCCGATCCCGCCCCGTGGGATGCGCGGGGTGGAAACGCGAGCGCGCGAAGTCACCCCGGGAATCCGGGGTGCGGGTCGAGTGTACGCCGGGGCCCGCTCCCCCCTCACCGGGCGTCCCGGGGTTGTCCACGTCGACGGGGGCCCGTCCACAGCGGGCGGATCCGGCCCCCCGTCCCGGCCGATCCGCGGCAGCCTGGGGGCATGGACCGAGGCGGGACCGCTCCCCCGCGCCGCCCCGCGGCGGCGGCGCGGCGGGGCGTCCCCGGTGCTCTGCTCGCGGTCCTCGTGGCGGCCGCCGCACTCGTGGCCGCGGCGCCACCGGGCGAGGCGGCCGCGCCCGCTCCGCCAGGGAGCCCCGCGGTTCCCCCAGCGCCCGTTCCCCCAGCGCCCGTTCCCCCGGCCGCGCCCGTTCCGCCGGCCGCGCCCGTTCCGCCGGCCGCGCCCGTTCCGCCGGCCGCGCCCGTTCCGCCGGCCGCGCCCGTTCCGCCGGCCGCGCCCGTTCCGCCGGCCGCGCCCGTTCCGCCGGCCGCGCCCGTTCCGCCGGCCGCGCCCGTTCCGCCGGCCGCGCCCGTTCCGCCGGCCGCGCCCGTTCCGCCGGCCGCGCCCGTTCCGCCGGCCGCGCCCGTTCCGCCGGCCGCGCCCGTTCCGCCGGCCGCGCCCGTTCCGCCGGCCGCGCCCGTTCCGCCGGCCGCGGAGCCGCCTCCCGCTCCACCGGGAGCGGGGGTGCCGGCGCCTGGGGCCGGGTACGCGTGGCCGCTGCTGCCGGTGCCGGTGGTGCGCACCCCGTTCCGGCCGCCCGAGCACACCTACGGGCCCGGGCACCGGGGCGTCGACCTCGCCGGGGCCCCGGGGCAGGCGGTGCTGGCGGCCCGGGGCGGGACGGTGGTGTTCGCGGGTCCGGTCGGCGGGCGGTCGCTGGTCTCGGTGCAGCACGACGACGGCCTGCGCACCACCTACGAGCCGGTGACGCCGCTCGTCGGGGCGGGCGCGGTGGTGGCAGCCGGTGCGGTGCTCGGCACGCTCGAGCCCGGCCACGCCGGTTGCCCCGACCCGGCGTGCCTGCACTGGGGGGTGCGCCGCGACCGCACCGACTACCTCGACCCGCTGGTGCTGCTGCGCCCGCCCCGGGTCCGACTGCTCCCGGTGCCCGACCCGTGGCCGGCCTGACCGGCGCCGTCCGACCACCCGCGCACGCCCGGCGGTCGCGGGACAGCGGACGGTGCGCGGACGTCGGCGCTCAGCCCGCGGCGAGCTCCTCGAGGCGCCCGCGCAGGCGCCCGACCAGCCGGGTGTGCAGCTGGCACACCCGCGACTCGGTGACGCCGAGGTGGCGGCCGATCTCGGCGAGCGTGCGGTTCTCCAGGTAGTACATCTGCACGACCAGCCGGTCGCGCTCCCCCAGCTGGGCCACCGCGACCGACAGCTGCCGCGAGGTCTCCCGGTCCTGCACCACCGACATCGGGTCCGGCGCGGCGTCGTCGGCGAGCAGCTCGGAGAGCCCACCGCTGCCCTCGTCGAGGGCCTCGACGCTCACCAGCTGCACGTGGTGGCCGACCGAGCGCAGGTCGCGCGGGGCGACGCCGAGCTCCGCGGCCAGCTCGTGGTCGGTGGCGGCGCGGCGCAGCCGGGCCTCCAGGCGCTGCTGCACCCGGTCGAGCTCGCGGGCCCGCCCGCGGATGGTCCGCGGCACCCAGTCCTGGGCGCGGAGCTCGTCGAGGATCGCGCCCCGGATCCGTTGCGCCGCATAGCTCTCGAACCGCGGGCAGCGCTCCGGGTCGAACCGCTCGACGGCGTCGATGAGGCCGAAGACCCCGGACTGCACGAGGTCCGCCAGGTCGACGTAGCTCGGCAGCCCGGCCGCGGTGCGGTGGGCGACCGCCCGGACGAGCGGTGTGTAGTGGACGAGCAGTCGATCACGCACCGGGCGTGTCGGCTCGGCCAGATAGGCGTCCCAGAGCTGCTCGACAGGGGTGCGCTGCGCGACCGCCCCGGCGGCCGGAACCGGCGCGGACACCGCCGGGGAACGCTCGACCAGCGACTGCTCGCGCACGGCCAGTGCGGAGATCACTGCCCCGCCGAGCGCCCTGAGCTGCACGGACCCGTCGAGGACCGTGCTACGCCCTGGGGTGAGCCTGCTCATGAACCACCTTCAGACGCTCGACGGTGACGTGTGTGTAGAGCTGAGTGGTTGCTAGCTTAGCGTGACCGAGTAACTCCTGTACGTAACGGAGGTCCGCGCCGCCTGCCAACATGTGGGTGGCGGCGGCGTGTCGCAGACCGTGCGGGCCCGTGTCGGGCGCGCCGGGCACCGCGGCCACCGCGGAGTGCACGATCTCCCGCACGATCCGCGGGTCGATCCGTCCTCCGCGGGCCCCCAGGAACAGGGCGGGCGGTGACGCGCTGCGGGCCAGAGCAGGCCGCCCGGTGTCGAGCCAGCGGTCCAGGGCCCGGGCGGCGGGGACACCGTAGACGACGGTGCGCTCCTTGTTCCCCTTGCCGAGCACCCGCAGGGCGCGCCGGCCCGCGTCGACGTCGTCGACGTCGGCCCCGCACAGCTCCCCCACCCGCACGCCCGTGGCGTAGAGCAGCTCGACGACGGCCAGGTCGCGCAGCGCGACCGGCTCCCCCTCGGCCGCCCCGGCGACGGCTGCCGCGAACAGGGACCCGGTCTCGGCGGTGTCGAGCACGTCGGGCAGGGCCGGGCGAGGCCGGGGTGACACCAGCAGCGCCCCCGGGTCGGCGGCCAGGTGCCCGGCCCGGTGGGCCCAGGCGGTGAACGTGCGGGCCGCCGCGGCCCGACGGGCCAGCGTCGAGCGCCCCAGGCCGGCCGCGTGCCCCTCCGCCAGCCAGCGGCGCAGCAGGCCGAGGTCGAGCGCCGACACGTCCTCGACGCGGGACAGCAGGCCCGTCAGGTCACCGCGGTAGGCCCGCACGGTGTGCTCGGACCGTCCCCGCTCCAGGGCGAGGTGCCGGAGGAATCCGTCCAGCACGCCGGCGACCGGCCCGGACGGCTCCGGCGCCCCACCGGGCGGGCCGGGCGGGTCCGCGGGCGGGACACCGTCCGGGGCGGCGGGGTGCGGCGGCGTCGGGGACATCCACCCGACGGTCCGGCCCCGGCCGGGCGCGGTCAAGCACCGCGGCGGCCGTGTCGTGGCTCAGCCCCCTCCTCCGGTGCGCAGCCGCTCGGGTCGCAGCTGCCACCGGCCGTTGCGGTGGTCGGCCAGCCCGCGCCGTTCGAGATCGACCAGCGCCACCCGCACCGACCCGACCGGGACGCCCGCCTCGCGGGCCAGCCAGCCCACCTCCCGCGCCTCGCGGGCGGGCAGGGCGTCGTGCACGAGCCGGCCGACCGGGTCGAGCGCGTCGGTGGCCCGCCGCTCCCCCGGCGGGTCGGCGGCGAGGTGGGCCCCGATCGGACCCAGCTCCTCCAGCACCTCCTCGACCCGGGTGACCAGGACGGCGCCCTCCCGCACCAGCCGGTGGCAGCCCGCCGACACCCCCGACGTGACCGGCCCGGGGACCGCCAGCACGGGGCGCCCCAGCGTGGCGGCGTCGCTCGCGGTGCGGGTGGCCCCGCTGCGCAGCCCGGCCTCCACCACGACGGTGGCCGCGGAGAGCCCGGCGATCAACCGGTTGCGGACGAGGAACCGGTGCCGGGCGGGCACGCTGCCGGGCGGGTACTCGCTGACCACCAGTCCGCTGGCGGCGATCCGGGCGATCAGGCCCTGGTGCGCCGCGGGGTAGGCGCGGTCGGCCCCGCAGGCGAGCACCGCCACCGTCGGCCCGTCGACGCCGAGCGCGCCCCGGTGCGCCGCGCCGTCGATGCCGATGGCGGCCCCGGAGACCACCGTGTGCCCGCCGTCGACCAGCCCCGCCCCGAACTCGGCGGCCACGTGCAGGCCGTAGCCGGTGGCCGCCCGCGCCCCCACCACCCCGGTGGCCCGCACGCACATCCGGGCCAGGCTCCCGGGGCCGCGGACCCACAGGGCCACCGGCGGCGCCAGGTCGGGCACCCCGCACGCGGCGAGATCGGCGAGCGGCTCGCCCGGCCAGTCGGGGTGCTCGGGGACGAGCAGCCGGACCCCGGCCGCCGCCGCGGTGGCGAGATCGGCGTCGGCGCGCTCCACGGCGCGTCGCGCCGCGGTCTCCGCCGCCACCCGCTCGCTCACCTCCCCGCGGCGCACCCGGTCGGCCGCCTCCACCGCCCCGACCTCCGCGGCCAGGGCCGCCAGGCCCGGTGCGGGCGGCTCGGCGACGCGGGACAGGTAGGCGCGGGCCCGCAGGACAGCGACCGGCACCGCGCTGTCCGGGACCGGGCCGACCGGCCCCGCGTTCACGCCGCCCTCCGGTCGCGGAAGTACAGCGCGGCCTCGACGTGCTCGGGCTCCGGCCGGGCGCACCCGGACAGGTCGGCCAGGGTCCAGGCCACCCGCAGCGCGCGGTCCGCCCCGCGCGCGGTGAGCGCGCCGCTGCGCATGCCCGCCTCGAGCGGCCGCACGGTGCCGCGCGGCAGGCCGAACCGGGACCGCAGCTCCGGTCCGGGCACCTCCGCGTTGGTGCGCCAGCCGTGCGCGGCCCACCGCTCCGCCGCCGCCGAGCGGGCGGCCGCCACCCGGGCGCCGACGGTGGCGGTGTCCTCCCCGTCGCCCACAGCGGAGAAGGTGGTGACCGGGAACATCGCGGCCCGCAGGTCGACCCGGTCGAGCAGCGGCCCGGACAGCCGGCCCAGGTAGCGCCGCCGCGCGGGCGAGGAGCACACGCAGTCGCGGTCGTGGGCCGGCGCGCACGGGCAGGGGTTGGCCGCCAGCACGAGCTGGAAGCGCGCCGGGTAGCGCACCGCCCCCTCGGCCCGGGCCAGCCGGACCTCCCCCTCCTCCAGCGGGGTGCGCAGGGCGTCGAGCAGGTGCGGGCCGAACTCCGGGGCCTCGTCGAGGAACAGCACGCCGCGGTGCGCGAGCGACACCGCGCCCGGCCGGGCCAGCCCGCTGCCGCCCCCGACGAGCGCGGCCATCGAGCTCGAGTGGTGCGGGGCCTCGACCGGCGGCAGCGTGGCCAGCCCCCCGTCGGCCGGCAGCCGCCCGGCCACCGACCGCACCGCGGCCAGCGCCAGCGCGTCGTCGGGGGCGAGGCGGGGCAGCAGCCCGACCAGCCGGCGGGCCAGCATCGTCTTGCCCGTGCCCGGCGGGCCGACGAGCAGCAGGTGGTGCCCGCCCGCCGCGGCCACCTCCAGGGCGTGGCGGGCGTCGTCCTGCCCGACGACGTCGGCGAGGTCGGGCGGCTCCGGCCCCGGCCCGTCGACGACCGGCCCGGGCGAGCGCAGCGGCGTGCCGTCGCGGAGCCAGTCGAGCACCTCGCGCAGGTCGGCCGCGCCGAGCACCTCGATGTCGGGCACCAGCGCGGCCTCGGCCAGCGCCGCCACCGGCACCACGACCCGCCGCATCCGCGCGGAGCGCGCCGCCAGCAGCGCGGGGAGGATCCCGCGGACCGCGCGCAGGCGCCCGTCCAGGGCCAGCTCCCCGAGCAGGACGGTGCCGTCGAGCGCCGCCTGCGGCACCTGCTCGGCGGCGGCCAGCACGCTGCAGGCGAGCGCCAGGTCGAACCCGCTGCCGGTCTTGCGCAGCGTGGCCGGGCTCAGCGCCAGCACGATCCGCTCGTTGGGCCACACCAGCCGGGAGTTGACGACGGCCGACCGCACGCGGTCGCGCGACTCCTGCAGCGCGGCGTCCGGCAGCCCCAGCAGGTGGACGCCCGGCAGCCCGCCGCCGAGGTCGGCCTCGATCTCCACCACGTGCCCGTCGACGCCGTGCAGCGCGACCGACCACCCCCGTGCGAGCACCATCAGAACGCCGCCTCGTAGTACTGCACGGTGGCCGGGCGGCCCTGCTCGACGAGCACCGCGCAGACGTCGAACCGGACCTCGACCCACGGCAGGCCCTGCTGGGCGAGCCAGCGCTGGGCGACGCGCCGGATGCGACGGGCCTTCTGCCCCGTCACCGCCTCGGCGGGCTCGCCGTAGCGCGTGCCGGAGCGGGTCTTGACCTCGCACACCACCAGCCGGCCGCCGTCGGGCTCCGTGGCGACGACGTCGAGCTCACCCTCGCGACATCGCCAGTTGCGGTCGAGGACCACCAGGCCCCGACCCTCCAGGTACCGCACCGCCACGTCCTCGCCGTGGCGTCCGAGCTCGTCCTTCGCTGCCATGCGTCCACGATGGCGCCGCGCGGGGCCGTCGGCGGGACTTCCGGGGATCTGTGGACGGAGCGGGGTCGATGTGGACAACTCCCGGTCAGGAGCCGAACTGGTCGCCCTCCGGCAGCCGCAGCTCGGGCTTGTCCAGCTCCTCGACGTTGACGTCCTTGAACGTCAGGACCCGGACGTTCTTCACGAACCGGGCCGGGCGGTACATGTCCCACACCCACGCGTCCGACATGCGGACCTCGAAGTAGACCTCGCCGTCGGCGTTGCGGGCGGCGACGTCGACGGAATTGGCCAGGTAGAAGCGGCGCTCGGTCTCCACGACGTAGGAGAACTGGGACACGATGTCCCGGTACTCCTTGTAGAGGGTGAGCTCCATCTCGGTCTCGTACTTCTCGAGATCCTCGGCGCTCACAGCTCGGTCTCCTCGCTCACCCCGTCATTGTGGACCAGTGCGGGCGCCCGTCCCGCCGCGGCCCGCACGTTGACGAAGGACCAGCGGTGCACGGCGCTCGGCCCGTGCTCGGCCAGCGCCGCGTCGTGCACCGGTGTGCAGTAGCCCTTGTGCTCGGCGAAGCGGTACCGCGGGTGCTCCCCGTCGAGCTCTACCATGATCCGGTCCCGGGTGACCTTCGCCAGCACCGACGCCGCCGCGACGCACGCCGCGACCTGGTCGCCCTTGGGCACCGCGAGGGCCGGGGTGCCGAACCCGCGCACCGCGAACCCGTCGGTGAGGACGTAGCCGGGCGGCGACGCGAGACCGGCGACGGCCCGGCGCATGCCCTCGATGTTGGCGACGTGCACCCCGCGCCGGTCGACCTCCTCGGGCGGGATCACGACGATCGCGTGGTCGAGCGCCCGGCGCCGGATCAGCGCGTAGTACTCCTCGCGGGCCGTCGCGGTGAGCAGCTTGGAGTCGGTGAGCCCGTCGAGCGCGCGGGCGTCGCCGGGGCGCAGGACGCACGCGGCGACGACGAGCGGGCCCGCGCACGCCCCGCGACCGGCCTCGTCGACCCCGGCGACGGGACCGAGCCCGTGCCGGTGCAGCGTCGACTGGAGGGTCCAGCTGCCGGCGGAGCGCCGCACCACCGCGCGGGCGGGACGCAGCTCGGCGGGCAGCAGGATCCGCGGACGGCGGCGACGAACAGGCACGTGCGCTCCGGTCGGGCAGGACTCACGGGAGGAAGGTGTCGCCGCGCTCCGCCCGACGGCGGCGCCACACGGCCAGGGGGAGCGTACCCAGCAGGCCCATCGCGAGCGGCGCCCCGGCCCCGTCGGAGACACCCATGCCGACGGCCTGGGTCTGCGGGTCGATCGCGTCGATCCAGCCGAACCGGCCGAAGGGCAGCACGATCAGCCGCGCCTGGCCGATGACGTTCTCCACCGGCACGGCCCCGTGGCCGGTGGCCCGGGAGTCCGAGGAGTTGTTGCGGCTGTCGCCCATCATCCAGAGCTGGCCCTCGGGCACCGTGACCGGGTCGAACCGCTGCTCGCGGGCCGGGCCGGCCTCGGGCAGGAAGTAGACGTAGGGCTCGTCGAGGGGTTCGCCGTCGACGAGCAGGCGGTCGCGGCTGTCGCAGCACTGTACGGTCTGCCCGCCCACCGCGATGACGCGCTTGACGAAGTCCTTCTCGTCGGGCGGCGCGAGACCGATCAGCGACCCGAACTGCTGCAGGCCGTTGACCAGCGGGTTGTCCGACGGCGGCGCCGAGAACTCGGTGTTGATCCAGCCGTCGGGGCCGCGGAAGACGACGACGTCGCCGGGGGCGGGATCGGTGAACCGGTAGGTGACCTTGTCGACGAGCACGCGGTCGTTGTTGCAGCCCGTGCAGCCGTGCAGGGTGGTCTCCATCGACCCGGACGGGATCACGTAGACCTTCGCCAGGAACGTCTGGATCATGAACGTGAGCACGAGGGCGACGACGATCAGCAGCGGCAGCTCGCGCCAGAAGTTCTCGCGGCGCCGACGGCCGGGCCGGACCTTCTTCCCCCCGCGCGCGGCGGCGGCCTGGGCCTTGTACTCGGCGGCGGGGCGGGAGGTGGGCGACGCCCCGGCCCGGCGGCGGTGGCGGCCGGGGAACTCCGCGGCGGTGGCGGGCGGGGCCTCGGGCTCGTCGTCGGAGAGGGCCTCGTCGGGGACGGCCCGGGCCGAGGACCCCCGGCCCGCGGCGGGCGCGTCGTCCTGCACGTCGGAGGCGAGCTCGTCGTGCACGACGGTGGGCTCGTCGTCGGGGGTGCGCTGCGGCGGCGCAGGCGGCCGGGCCCCGCGGACGGGCGGGGGCACCACGCCGTAGCGACCGGCCCGCGGCGGGGCGGCGGAACCGTTGCGGCGGGGCGCGCCGTCCGCGTCGGCGGAGCCGTCGCGGCGGACGCCGTCCCCCCGGGCGGACCCGCGCGCGGGTGACGATCCGGCGGCCGGGGCCCGTCCGTCGGCAGGGGCCCGTCCGTCGACCGGGGGCCGCCCGTCGGCGGGTGTCCGCCGGTCGGTCGGGATGCGCCCGTCGGCCGGGGCCCGTCCGGCGACAGGCGCCCGCCCGTTGACCGGGGTCCGCCCGTCGACCGGGCGCCGTACCGCTCCGGGGACGGCGGACCCGTTCGCGGGGGCCGGCGCCTCGGGTCGGCGCGGCCCGTTCACCGGGGCCGATCCGTTCGCGGGAGGGGCGCCGTTCGCGGGAGGAGCGCCGTTCACGCGCCCGTTCGGACGCCGCGGCGGCGGCCCCACGACCGGCATCCGACGCGCGGGAGCCGCCCCGCCGACGGGCCGCGGGACGGGCTCGCCGTCGACCGGGTCCGGCGTGGCGGGTTGCCCCCCGGGGGGCGTCCGCACCGCGTGCCGGGACCCGGACGGACCGGCCGGCGTGAAGCGCTGCGGTCGGGCCCGCCGGTCGTCGGGGAGCTCGGGTAGGGCCACGGCCACGAGGCTACGGCAACGGGTCCGGGTCGGTCAGGACGCGGACGTCGTCTCGCGCTTCTCCTTGATCTTCGCGGCCTTGCCGCGCAGGTCACGGAGGTAGTAGAGCTTGGCGCGGCGCACGTCGCCGCGGGTGAAGATCTCGATCTTGTCGAGGTTCGGGGAGTGCACCGGGAAGGTGCGCTCGACGCCGACGCCGAAGGAGACCTTGCGGACCGTGAAGGTCTCGCGGGCGCCCGCGCCGTGACGGCGGATGACGACACCCTGGAAGATCTGGATGCGCGAGCGGGAGCCTTCGATGACCTTCACGTGCACCTTGAGCGTGTCGCCCGGCCGGAAGGCGGGGATGTCGGAGCGCAGCATCTGTGCGTCCAGTGCGTCCAGGGTGTTCATCGCGAAGGTCCGTCCTCGGTTCGAATAGCAGTCATGCGGTGCGCGCAACGCGTTCTACGTCCAGCGGGGCGCGGGCAGGCGCCTGCGGGCGCGGCAGCTCCCGTCCATAGTGCCAGACGCGGACCGCCGGGCCGACATCACCCGTCCAGACCGGCCAGGAACGCCCGGTCGGCGCGGTCGAGGGCGTCGGGGGGCAGGGCGTCGAGGAGGTCGGGCCGGCGCGCGGCGGTGCGCTCCAGCGCCCGGTCGCGGCGCCAGCGGGCGATGGCGGCGTGGTTGCCGCTGCGCAGGACGTCGGGCACGTCGAGCCCGCGCCAGGAGACCGGCCGCGTGTAGGCGGGCCCCTCCAGCAGGCCGTCGGAGAAGGAGTCCTCCTGCGCGGAGACCGGGTTGCCGAGCACGCCGGGCAGCAGCCGCACCACCGCCTCCACCATCACCAGTACGGCCACCTCGCCGCCGACCAGCACGTAGTCGCCGATGCTCACCTCGTCGACGGGCCCGCGGTCGGCGTAGGCGTCGACGACGCGCTGGTCGATCCCCTCGTACCGCCCGCAGGCGAACACCAGCCGCTCCTCGGCGGCCCACGCCTGCGCGGTGGCCTGCGTGAACGGACGCCCGGCCGGGGTGGGCACGACGAGCCGGGCCGGCTCCTCCCCCAGCACCGCGTCGAGCGCCTCGCCCCACACCTGCGGGCGCATGACCATTCCCGGCCCGCCGCCGTACGGCGAGTCGTCGACGGCCTGGTGGACGTCGTGGGTCCAGTCGCGCAGGTCGTGCACCCCGAGCTCGACGAGGCCGGCCTCGATCGCCCGCCCCAGCAGCGCCTCCCGCAGGGGCGCGAGGTAGCCGGGGAAGATGGTGACGACGTCGATCCGCACGCGCCGCACCGTACGCGGGGCCCCACCGTGCACACCGCGGCGCCGCCGGGCACAGGTCACGACGTGTGCACGGCGACCGCCGGGTGTGCACCCTCAGCCCGCCCGCCGCCCCCGGAGCAGCTCCTCGACGATGACGCGGGCGCTGTCGAGCCGCGCCCCCCTGGCGACGAGGATCGTCTGCGCCGAGCCCCCGGCGTGCAGCAGCCCGAGCAGGACGTGCTCGCAGCCGATGTAGTTGTGCCGGAGCCGCAGGGCCTCGCGCAGCGCGAGCTCCAGCACCTTCTTCGCGTCGCGGTCGAACGGGACGTGCCCGGCGAACCAGCGCCTGCCCCGCGAGCGCGGGCGGTCGAGCGCCCCGGGCCCGAAGGCGTCCTCGACCTGGCGGCGCACCTCGTCGAGGTCGATCCCCAGCGTCGACAGCGCCTCCGCGTCGGCCGGGCCGAGCCCACCGCGCAGCCCGTCGACGTCGGAGCGCACACCCTGCGCGTCGACGGAGTGCGCCTCCAGCACCTCCAGTGCGAGGTTGCCCGGCACGCCGTACAGCGCGATCAGCAGGTGCTCGGACCGGATGGCGTCGGCCCGCCGCTCGCGGGCCTCCTCCTGCGCCAGCACGACGACCCGCCGGGCCTTGTCGGTGAACCTCTCGAACATCGTCGAACCCCTCTCAGAACCCGGACCGGCGGTACTTCTTGTGGACGGCCTGGCGGCTCACCCGCAGCACCTCCGCGATCTGCTGCCAGGACCAGCCCTGGTCGCGCGCGTTGCCCACCTGCAGCTCCTCCAGCGACTCCAGCAGCCCCCGCAGGGAGGCCACCGCCGCCAGACCGACGGACGGGTCTCTGCTGGACGCCGCCGCCGCGACCTTCGTGGCATCACTCATGGCCGTCAACCTACGTTGACAGGACCGGCGCTGTCAACCCACGTTGACACTATCGTTCTGGCCGTGGACGGCGTGCGGATCCGGCTGTCCGGGTCGTTCGCCGTCGAGGACGGGGACGGGCCGGTGGTCGTGGGCGGCCGCAAGTCCCGGCGGCTGCTCGCCCGGCTGGCCGCGGCCCGCGGCGGGACGGTCGCCGTCGACGACCTGGTGGCGGACCTCTGGCCCGCGACCGCGCCGCGCGGCCCGGCCGACAACGTCGCCACCCTCGTCAGCAGGCTGCGCGCGACGCTCGGCCCGGACGCGGTGCTCGGCGCCCGCCCCGCCTACCGCCTCGGGCCGGGGGTGCGGGTGGACGTCGCGGAGGCCGACGTGCTGGCCGCGGAGGCGGCCCGGCGGACCGGGGAGCCGGCCCTCGCGCTGGTCGCGGCCCGGCGCGGGCTGGACCTGCTGGGCGCGGGCGCCGTGCTGACCGGCGAGTCCGGCGACTGGGTGGACGTCCTGCAGCGCGAGGTCGACGCCATCCTGCGCGCGCTCCGGCACGCCGCGGCGGACGCGGCCCTGCGGGTCGGCGACCCGGGATCGGCCGTGGTCACCGCACAGGCCGCGGCCGACGCCGACGCGCTCGACGACCGCGCCCACCGCCTGCTCATGGCGGCCCACCACGCCGCGGGCGACCCGCAGCGGGCCCTGGTCGTCTACGCCCGGCTGCGCGCCGCCGTGGCCGACGAGCTCGGCACCGACCCCTCCCCCGCCGCGCAGGCGCTGCACCTCGCGGTCCTGCGCGGGGACCCGCTCCCCGGCGCGCACCCGGTGCCCGACCGGTACCCCCGCCCCGCCCCCGCCGGACGCGGCGCCGAGCTGGACCGGCTCACCGCGGCCTGGGCGGCCGCCGCCGGCGGCGCCACCGGTCTCCTGCTGGTCACCGGAGAGGCCGGGATCGGCAAGACCACCCTGGCCGAGGCCCTCGCGGGGGTGGTCGCCGACACGGGCGGCCTGGTCCTGCGGGCCCGGTGCTACGCGGCCGAGCGCTCGCTGCTGCTGCAACCCGTCCTCGACGCCGTCGCACCCGCTCTGCGCACGCTCCCGCCCGGGGAGACCCGGCGGCTGGCCGGGCCGGGCGCCCCGGTGCTCGCCGGACTGCTCCCGGACCTCGCCGCGGTGCTGGGCGAGCCCGACCCGGCCCGCGGCAGCGCCGACCAGGAGCGCAGGCGCACCTCCGACGCCGTCCGCGCCCTGCTCCGGTCGTGGGCCGCGGTGCGCCCGGTGCTGCTCCTGCTCGACGACCTGCAGAACGCCGGGACCGCGACCGTCGAGCTGCTCCACTACATCGCGGCCCGCCCGGGCCCCGACCGGTTGCTGCTGCTCGCGACGGTGCGGTCCGAGGAGGGCTCCGAGGCCCTCGCCCTGCTCGACGACGTCGGGACCCGGGTGGAGATCGGCCCGCTGGCGGCCGACGCGGTGGCCCTGCTCGCCGCCCGCGCCGGTGCCCCGCGGCTCGCCGAGGACATCCTGCGGCGCACCCGCGGGCACACGCTGTTCGTCGTCGAGACCCTCCGCGGACTCGCGGCCGGTGAGACCGGCGTGCCGGACTCGCTGCAGGCCGCGGTGCTGGCCCGGATGCGGAGGGTCGGGCCCGACGTCGAGCAGGTGCTGCGCGCCGGGGCCGTGCTCGGCGCCGCGGTGGCCCCCGAGACCGTCGCCGCGATGCTCGGCCTCCCGCTGCCCGACGTCCTGCTGCGCCTCGCCGACGCCGCGACGGCGCGCCTGCTGGTCGACACCGGCGACCGGTACGAGTTCGCGAACGACCTGGTGCACGAGGTGCTCTACGCGTCGACGCCCGCTCCCGCGCGCCGCGCCTACCACCGCCGCGCCGCCGACCTGCTCGCCGACCGTCCCGAGGTGCTCGCCGGGCACGCGGCCGCCGCAGGGGACCCGGAGGGCGCGGCCCGTGCGTGGCTGGCCGCCGGACGCCAGGCCGTCGACCGGTTCGCCGCGGCCGACGGCCGGGACCTGCTGGACCGGGCGCTGGCCACGGGCGTCGACGACGCGGCCCTGACCGCGCGGATCCACCTCGCCCGCGGTCTGGCGCACCTCGCGCTCGGGGCGTTCGGCCCGTCCGCCGCCGACCTGCGCGACGCGCTCGGCGCGGCCCGCGCGGCTGGTGACCGCCGGCTCGAGATCGAGGTGCTGCGCCACCTCGCGGGCGACGTCACCTCCGCGCTGGGGCTCTCCGAGCGCGCGCTGCACCTCGCGGAGGCCGTGCGGATCGCGGTCGAGCTCGACGACCCGGCCGCCCAGGCCGACCTCCTCGGCTGGCAGGCGGTGGTCGCGACCAACCGGCTGCGCTTCACCGGGGCCATCGACCTGGGCCGGCGCGCGGTGGCCGCCGGGCGGGCGTCCGGCTCGGAGGCCGCGCTCGCCGCCGGCCTGGACGGGCTCAAGACCGCCTACGCCTACCTCGGCGACACCGTCCACCTCGCCCCGGTGCTCACCGAGCTCGAACCCCTGCTGCGCCGCCGCGGCGACCTCCGGGTCCTGTACTGGGCGGTGTTCGAGTCGGCGCTCCCGTTCGTGGCGGCCGCCGAATGGGACCGGGCCGCGGAGCGCATCGCGGACGCGCTGGAGATCAACCGGCGCAGCGGGTACGTCTCCCACGCGCCCTGGTTCGTGGCGCACCAGGGCTGGCTGGAGCGGCTGCGCGGGCGGCTCGACCGGGCGGAGGAGCTCGGCAGGCGGGCCGTCGACCTCGCCGACGCCGCCGAGCACCACTGGTGGCGGGCCACGGCGCACGGGATCCTCGCGACCACCCTGCTCGGGCTCGGCCGGGGCGACGAGGCCGCCGCGCTGCTCCGGGCGGTGCGCGACGACGCGGGGCGGACCGGGATCGAGGGCTACCTGCTGCGCTGCCTCGCCCCGCTCGCCGAGGCCACCGGGGACCCCGACGTCCTGCTCACGGCGGAGGAGGTCCTCTCCGGCGTCGACGCCCCGCCGGGCCACGCCTGGCTGACCGGCGGCGACACCTACCTCTCCGTCGCCCGCGCCCGGCTGGCCCGCGGCGAGCCGGACCGGGCCCGGGCCGTCTTGGCCCCGCTGCGGGAGGCCGCCGCGCGGCAGGGCTGGGTGCCGTGGCGGGCGGCGGCGGCACTCGTCGACGCGGACGCGCTGGACGCGCTCGGCGACCACGCCGCCGCGGAGCGGAGCCGGACACCGGCGGTGGACCTCGCGACGCGGCACGGCATGCCGCACCTGGCGCGCGCCGCGCGGCCGGGCGGCTCCGGCTGACGTCCCGGCCCGGCTCGCCCCCGGGCCCGCGTCAGAGGATCTCCGCCAGGCGGGCCGCCGCCCGCGCCGCACCGCCCGCGTCGACGGGGCGGTAGTCGACCTCCCGGCCGATCTCCGTGACGATCGCGTCGGCGAGGGCGTCGGGCGTCAGGTCGTCCCAGTCGATGCGGCGGCCGGCGCCGTGGCGGGCGAGGCGGTGCGGCACGTGCAGGTTCTGCTCGAAGTGCCGGCGCAGCGGGACGTAGAGGAAGGGGCGGCGGTTGGCCGTCAGCTCCATCGTCGTGGTGAGCCCGGCGTGGGTGATCGCGAGGTCGCACGCGGCGAGGTGGCGGTAGAGGTCGGGCACCCAGCCGTGCACCTCCAGCCCCGGTAGCGGTGCGACGGTCTCGGGGTCGATCCGCGGCCCGGTGACGACCACCATCCGCAGTCCCGGCACCCGCCGCGCCGCCTCCGGGTACGCGGCCGCGACCCGCCGCAGCAGCGGCAGCCCCACCCCGGTGCCGCCCGCCGTGACCAGGCAGACCGGCTCGCCCGGCCGCCAGCCCAGCTCGTCGCGGATGCCGGCGCGGTCGCGGTCCTCGACCGGGGTGAAGCCGGTGACGTAACCGGGGAAGTCGTAGTGCCCCGCGGTCCAGTCGCGGATCGACGGCAGGCCCGGCCCGAACGGGTCGGGCACGACGTCGTCGCGATCGCCGACGAACAGCGCCCGGTCGCGCAGCCGCGGGTAGCGGGCGACGTGCTCGAGCATCTCGGCGTTGTAGTCGGCGGTCAGCGCCGCCTCCCGCTCTCCGCCCTCGGGCATCGGGAGGAAGCCGACGAAGTCGGTCAGCCAGGCGTACGGCGTGCGCTTGAGCTCGGGGTTCTCGTACAGGAAGTGGTCGAGGTCCCACGCCTCGTCGCCGATCCACAGGTCGTGGTGCTCCGCCTCGGCCAGGTCGGCGAGCACGTGGAAGTTCGCGACGAGGATCTCGTCCATCGTGCGCAGGGCCTGGAACACGTGCAGGTCGTGCTCACCGGACTCGCCCTCGACGTGCGCGGCCTCGCTCACCAGGTGGCGCGACGCCGGGTGCACCCGCTCCCCCGCCGCGGCCAGCGCGTCGGTGACGGGGTGCTGGGCCAGCCACTCGATCTCGACGTCCGGCCGCAGGGCACGCAGCTCGCGGGCGATCGCGAGGTCGCGGCGGGCGTGCCCGAGACCGATGGGCGAGGACAGGAACAGTGCGCGCCGGGGCCGGTACCGGGCGGGTGTCCAGTCCCGCACCGGCCGCCGGACGCCGAACACCGCCTCGGTGAACCCCTGGACCAGCAGGTTGATCCGGACCGGTTCGCGGCCGGTCGGGACGTGGCCCGCTCCGGGCAGCGTGACGAGGTCCCCGCCGGTCGCCTCCGCGACCGCGGCGCCGCTCGCGTGCGGGATGATCAGGTCCTCGCTGCCGTGCACGACGAGCACCGGGCAGCGCACCTGCGCGCCCAGGGCCCGCAGCCGGTCCTGCCTCGGGCTGACGTTGCCGCGGAAGAAGTCGATCACGACCTCGGCCGTCACGCCGCGGGCCCACCCGAGCGCGTCCTCGAGCGGTTTCGTCGAGTGCGGGTCCGAGTGGCACGCGGAGAGGAAGACCTCGGCGAACCGGTCGACGTCCTCGGCGATGAAGTTGCTGTTGATCGCCGCGAGTCCCTCGTAGGAGTCGAGGACGTCGTCGAAGCCGAGGCGGTCCAGCAGCACCGCGGGCGCGATCGCGACCACCCCAGCGACGCGCTCCGGATGCGTGGCGGCGAGCTCCAGCACCCGCCGCCCGCCCCCGGAGAGCCCGACGGCGACGACCCTGCGCGTGCCGGTGGCGTCCAGCACCGCCACCAGATCGGCGACGTCCTCGGCCAGTGCGTACGCGGCCGGCCCGCGCGGCCGGTCGCTGCGCCCGTTGCCGCGGTGGTCGACGACGACCACGCGGAAGTGCCGGGCCAGGTGGGGCACCTGCGCCTTCCACTGCCGCGCGTGCACCAGCGGCATCGAGGACGGCAGCAGGATCGTCGCCTCGCCGGTCCCGTAGACCTCGTAGCCGATCCGGACACCGTCGCGGACCACCTCGTCCTCGACGTCGGGGTATCTGGCGCGCACGGCGGACCTCCTCGGGAGAGAGGTCGTCACGGTGCCCCCTGTCGTTGCAGCCGCGTCGCAACGCCACCGCAACGCCCGGCCGCAGGCTCGTCGCCCTCACCGACGCGAGGAGGACACCATGACCGCGTACGTGCTGGTGCACGGCGGGTTTACCGACGGCTGGTACTGGGGCGCGACGGCGCGGCTGCTGGAGGAGCAGGGGCACCGCGTGACCGTCGCGGAGCTGCCGAGCACCGGGACCGACCCGGCGGTGCTCGGTACCGTCGCCGACGACGTCGCCGAGGTCCGCCGGCTCGTCGCGGCGGCCGGGGAGCCGGCGGTCCTCGTCGGCCACTCCTACGGCGGGCTGGTAATCACCGACGCCGCGGACGAGCCGGGGATCGTGCACCGCGTCTACGTCAGCGCGTTCTGGCCCGCGCGCGGGAGATCGCTGATGGACGACTACACCGGACCGACGGACTGGTTCGTGCCCACCGAGGACGGCACCGCGGCCCGGATCACCGACGACGTCGACCGGGCCGCCGAGGTGCTGTACGCCGACCTCGACCCGGCGCAGCGGGCCGAGTTCCACCGGCACCTGATGTTCTCCTCCGGCGCGGCCATCGGCGCCCCCGCCACCGCCCCCGACAGCGACACCCCCGTCACCTACGTGGTGCTGGAGAAGGACGTCGCGGTGCCTCCGGAGGAGCAGGAGGCGATGGCAACCCGGGCGGACCGCGTCGAGCGGATGGCCACCTCGCACTGCCCGCAGCTCGTCGACCCCACCGGTCTCGCCGCGATCCTGTCCCGGATCCCGGCGTGAACGACACGACCACCACCACGGGAGGAACCACCATGACCGACCTCATGTCCGGCCTGGACGACGTCAAGAACCGCACCGAGGAGGCCCTGCGCGCCACCGAGGCCGACGCCGGCGCGTCCGTCGTCACCGTCGCCGTCGTCCGCGAGTTCGACGCCAAGGCCGTCAAGGGCAGCGCCGCGAACGACCGCGACGCCGTCATCGAGCTGGAGCAGGCGGGCGACAGCGCGAAGGCCGCCGCCGAGGCCGACCCCGGGCTGGGCGCGACGGCCCGCGAGGCGGTACTGGCCGCCCACCTGGCCATCTGCATCCTCAAGACGACGGTCTGAGGGGGGAGCGGAGATGGACGACTCCCGACTGATGGAGCTGATCGGGCGCTTCGCGGGCGACCTCGGCGCCACCCTCTCGGCGGGCTCGGTGGTGATCGGGCACCGGCTCGGCCTGTACCGGGCGCTCGCCGACGCCGGACCGAGCGGCGCCGCCGACCTCGCCGCCCGCACCGGCACCGACACCCGGTACCTGACGGAGTGGCTGCGCGGGCAGGCCGCAGGCGGGTACCTCACCTACGACGCCGACACCGACGCCTACTCGATGACCGAGGAGCAGGCGTTCGCGTTCGCCGACCCGAACGGTCCGGTGTACCTGCCCGGCGCGTTCGTCCTCGCGCTCGGGGCCCTGCGCGCGGAGCCCCGGATCACCGAGGCGTTCCGCACCGGGGAGGGGGTCGGCTGGCACGAGCAGCACGAGGACGTGTTCACCGGCTGCGAGCTGTTCTTCCGGCCCGGCTACCTGATGAACCTGGTCCCGAGCTGGATCCCGGCGCTGGACGGCGTCGAGGACAAGCTGCGGGCCGGTGCCCGGGTCGCCGACATCGGCTGCGGGCTCGGGGCGTCGACCGCGCTGCTGGCGGCGGCGTACCCGAACTCGCGGTTCAGCGGCTCGGACTACCACGCCGGGTCCGTCGAGCTGGCCCGCAAGCGGGCGGCCGATGCCGGGGTGGCGGCCCGGGTGTCGTTCGAGGTCGCGTCGGCGCAGGACTTCACCGGCACCGGCTACGACCTCGCCGCCACCTTCGACTGCCTGCACGACATGGGAGACCCGCTCGGCGCGGCCCGCCACGTGCGCGGGGCGCTGGCCGACGACGGCACGTGGCTGATCGTCGAGCCCGTCGCCGCCGACGCCGTGGCCGACAACCTGAACCCGGTGGGCCGGGTGTACTACTCGGCGTCGACGCTGCTGTGCGTGCCGAACGCGAAGTCGCAGCCCGGGGGGTACGCCCTCGGCGCACAGGCGGGCGAGGCGGCGATCCGCGACGTGGTGACCGCGGCCGGGTTCACGCGGTTCCGGCGGGCCGCGGAGTCGCCGTTCAACCTGGTCTACGAGGCCCGGCCCTGAGACCTGCGCCTACTCGGCGTCGAGCAGGCCCTCGGGCGGGGTGAGCAGCACGCGGCCGCCGTCGAGGTCGACGGTGGGGACGATGGCGTGGACGAACGGCACGAGCACGTCGGGGCCGCCGCCCGCGCGGGTGAGCACCAGCAGGTCACCCGCCGGGCCGTGCAGGACCTCGCGGACGGTGCCGACGACCGTGCCGTCCTCCAGCTCCGCCCGCAGGCCCTCGAGCTGGTGGTCGTGGAACTCGTCGGGGTCCTCGGGGGGCGCCAGCTCGGAGGTGTGCACGAGCAGGCGGGTGCCGCGGAGCGGTTCGGCGGCGGTGCGGTCGGGGGTCTCGACGAAGCGGACGAGCAGCTTCCCGGAGTGCCAGCGGACGGCCTCGACGGTCAGCGTCACGTCCGGCGCCCCGGCCCGGCGCCCGAGCAGCGCCGCCCCGGGCGCGAAGCGCTCGTCGGGGGAATCGGTGCGGACCTCCACGCCGAGCTCGCCGCGGAGGCCGTGCGCCCGCACCACGACGCCGACGAGCAGTTCTCCTGCTCGTCCGCGGACGGGTGCGGGCACGGTCGTCCTACCGACGGCTCAGCGGTCGGTGTCGACGACGTCGACGCGGACGCCTCGACCGCCGATGCCACCGACGACGGTGCGCAGCGCGGTGGCCGTGCGGCCGCCGCGGCCGATGACCTTGCCCAGGTCCTCCGGGTGGACCCGCACCTCGAGGGTGCGGCCCCGCCGGCTGGTGACGAGGTCGACCTGCACCTCGTCGGGGTGATCGACGATCCCCCGGACCAGGTGCTCCAGCGCGTCGGCCAGGACCGTCACGACTCGGCCGGGGCCTCGGCGGCAGCCTCGTCGGCCTTGGGGGCCTCGGCGGCGGCGTCGTCGGCCTTCGGGCGACGGTCGGCCTTCTTCTTGGCCGTGGTGGCCTCGGTGGTGGGCTCCTCGCTGGCTGCGGCGAGGGCGGCGTTGAAGCGCGCGAGCTTGTCGACCTTCTCCGGCTGCGGCTTGAGCGTGCCCTCGGAGCCCGGCAGGCCCTTGAACTTCTGCCAGTCGCCGGTGATCTTCAGCAGGTGCTCGACGGGCTCGGTGGGCTGTGCGCCCACGCCGAGCCAGTACTGCGCGCGCTCCGAGTCGACCTCGATGAGGCTCGGGTCGTTCTTCGGGTGGTACTTGCCGATGGTCTCGATGGCCCGGCCGCTGCGGCGGCTGCGGGCATCGGCGACGACGATGCGGTAGTACGGCTGACGGATCTTGCCCAGACGCATCAGCTTGATCTTGACGGCCACGCTCTTGACTGCTCCCTGAATCGGTCTTACGGCGATGAGGCCGCGCTGCTCGCGTGGGGTTACGGGCTGCACGTCGCTCGAACGTTGTGTGGCCGCGGCTGGTAGAGGGCCGGCCGCGGGGCCGACACGCCATTGTGCCAGACGCTCAGAGAGCGGGGAACGCGCCCGTCAGCATGAGGTAGAGCCCGATGCCCGGGAGCAGGTTGTTGATCTGGTGCGCGATCACCGGCGCGAGCAGCCCGTCGCTGTAGACGCGGGCCAGCCCGAGTGGCAGCGCGACCACGAGCAGCAGCAGCGCGCGGGGCCACTCGAAGTGCGCGAGCGCGAAGATGACGGTGGTGACGGCGAACGCGAGCCAGCGGTTCGCCCCCAGCCGCGTCAGCCCGCCCCAGAGCAGCCCGCGGTAGAGGATCTCCTCGCACAGCGGCGCGACGAGCACCACGATCGCCACGATGAGCAGCGCGACGCCCGGACCGGCCGTGATGTCGCCGAAGATGTCGCCGACCGCCGACGAGGCGTCCTCGCCCACCACCGACACGTAGACCAGCGAGGCCGGGATCGTGAGGAACAGCCCGCCGAAGCCGAACGCGAACCCGAGGCCCACGTCGCGGGCGGTGGGGCGCAGCTGCAGGTCGACGACCGGGCCGTTGCCGCGGAGCCGGGTGACGAGCAGGCCGACCAGTGCCGCGGCCACCGTCGGCACCGCCAGCGCCGCGGCGAGCGATCCGGCCGTGACCGGGTCCTGCGCGACGAGGAGCAGGCCCATCAACCCCGACGCGACGAGGAACACGGCCTCGGCGACGAGGTAGGCCCCGAGCCCCCAGCGGTGCGCCGGCCGGGGCGCCGGGCCCGGCGTGACCGGCTCCATGGTCAGGGTGCCGGGAGTCGGGTGGCCGGGAGTCGGGTGGCCGGGGACCGGGGTGCCGGGAGCCGGTGCACCGGACGGCGGGACGCCGGGGCCCACGGCGCCCGACCAGGCCGCGGACCCGGCGGGCGCCGCACCCGGCGGGGGCACCGCGACGGCAGCGGCGGCGGGCGGGGACCCGGCCGGGAAGGAGCCCGCCGGGAGGGACCCGCCGGGCGGCGCGGCGGCGGCGAGGGTCGCGACCGGGATGCGGTCGGTGGCCTCCGCGGAGCCGTGGCCCGGCAGGCGCGGGTCGAGACCGGGCGGGATGCGCAGCGCCGGGTCGGTGATCTCCGCCGATCCGGCGGGCCCGACCGGGCCGACCGGGGCCGAGCCGGTGGGACCGGGGACGGCCGGGGCCGAGACGACGGGGGCTGCGACGACCGGGGCTGCGACGACCGGGGCGGGCACGGCCAGGGCCGCGGCCCCGGGCAGGCGCTCGGGCGCCGAGGTCGGGATCCCCATCGGCGGCGTGGACGTCTCGGTGGGCAGCGGCGCGTCGAACCAGCTGCTCGCCTGCTCCTCCCGGTCCGCGACGACCGGGTCGACCGGGGCGGGCGCGGACCGGCCGCGCCGCTGCAGCACCCGCGCGGCGACGACGACCGCGACCACACCGAGCACCGCGGCGACGATCATCCACGGGCGACGGCCCGTCCCGGCGCCCCCGCGGGGCCGCCCACCCCCGCTGACTCCGACAGATCGCACGATCACGACGTTACCGGGACGGTCGTGGGGTCCGGGTACGCGCGTCAGGCCGCGACGACCCGGCCGCGGAGCATGATCAGCGTCGGGGTGTCGAGGGCGGCGAGGTCGGCGCGCGGGTCGGTGCGGTAGACCACCAGGTCGGCGGGCACACCGGGGTGCGGGGCCGGGCGGCCCAGCCAGTGCCGGGCGTTCCAGCTGGCGGCCCCGAGCGGGTCGGTGTGGCCGGCCGCGGCGAGCGCGCGGACCTCGTCGGCGATGCGGCCGTGCGCGATGCCACCGCCCGCGTCGGTGCCGGCGTACACCGGGACACCCGCCTCGACGGCCCGCCGGACGACGTCGTGCGCCCCGGCGTGCAGCTGCCGCATGTGCGCGGCGTACGCCGGGTACTTCGTCGCCGAGTCGGCGATCCCCGGGAACGTCTCGACGTTGATCAGCGTGGGCACCAGCGCGGTGCCCCGCTCCGCCATCTGCGCGATGAGGTCGTCGGTGAGGCCGGTGCCGTGCTCGATGCAGTCGATGCCCGCGCCGATCAGCCCGGGCAGGGCGTCGGTGCCGAACACGTGCGCGGTGACCCGGGCGCCCGCGGAGTGGGCGGCGGCGATCGCGTCGCGCAGCACGTCGTCGGGCCACAGCGGGGCGAGGTCGCCCTCGCCGCGGTCGATCCAGTCGCCGACCAGCTTGACCCAGCCGTCGCCCGCCGCCGCCTGCTCCGCCACCAGCTCGGGCAGCAGCGCGGGGTCGTCGGCGTCGATCGCGAGGCCCGGGATGTAGCGCTTGGGGCGGGCCAGGTGCCGTCCGGCGCGGATGATCTCCGGGAGGTCCTCGCGGGCCCGCAGCGCCGAGGTGTCGACGGGCGAGCCGCAGTCGCGCAGCAGCAGCGCGCCGGCGTCGCGGTCGCAGCGGGCCTGGGCGTCGGCCTCCTCCAGGTCGACCGGGCCGTCCGGGCCGAGACCGACGTGGCAGTGCGCGTCGACCAGGCCGGGCACGATCCACCCGCCGTCGACGAGCGTCTCGGCGCCCGCGACGGGCTCCTCGACCAGCATCCCGTCGCCGTCGACGAACAGCTCGACGGTGTCCTCGCCCGGCAGCAGCACCCCGCGCAGCCGGTACACCTAGCGGCCCTTCGGGAAGCGCAGCTTGCTCGGGTCGAAGCCCGGGGGCAGCTGGTCCAGGCCCGGCGGGAGCTGCTGCAGCGTGGGCGGCAGGCCCGAGAGGTCGGGCATGCCTCCCCCGGCGCGCGAGGGCGTCGGGCGGCCCTTGCCCTTCTTGGACTTGCGCTTGCTGGCCAGCTTCTTCGTGGCGCTGCGCTGCCCGCCGCCGAAGCCGAACTGCCCGGCCATCTGCTTCATCATCTTGCGGGCCTCGAAGAAGCGGTTGACCAGGTCGTTGACGTCGCCGACCGACACCCCGGACCCGTTCGCGATGCGCAGCCGCCGCGACCCGTTGATGATCTTCGGATCGGCCCGCTCGCCGGGGGTCATGCCGCGGATGATGGCCTGCAGCTTGTCGAGGTGGCGGTCGTCGACCTGCGCCAGCGCGTCCTTCATCTGCCCCGAGTTGGCCCCGGGGAGCATGCCCAGGATGTTGCCGATCGGGCCCATCTTGCGGATGGCCATCATCTGCTCGAGGAAGTCCTCCAGCGACAGCTCGCCGCTGGCGATCTTCGCCGCCGCCTTCTCCGACTGCTCCTGGTCGAAGGCGCCCTCGGCCTGCTCGATGAGCGTGAGCAGGTCGCCCATCCCGAGGATGCGGCTGGCCATCCGGTCGGGGTGGAAGACGTCGAAGTTCTCGAGCTTCTCGCCGTCGGAGGCGAACAGGATCGGCTGCCCGGTGACCTCGCGGACCGACAGCGCGGCACCGCCGCGGGCGTCGCCGTCGAGCTTGGTGAGGACCACACCGGTGAACCCGACGCCGTCGCGGAACGCCTCGGCCGTGGCCACCGCGTCCTGGCCGATCATCGCGTCGACGACGAACAGCACCTCGTCGGGCTGCACCGCCTCGCGGATGTCGGAGGCCTGGCGCATCAGCTCCTCGTCGACGCCCAGGCGGCCCGCGGTGTCGACGATGACCATGTCGAACATCGTGGAGCGGGCGTGCTCGATGCCGCGGCGGGCGACGTCCACCGGGTCGCCCACGCCGTTGCCGGGCTCCGGCGCGAACGTCGTGACCCCGGCCCGCTCGCCGACGATCTGGAGCTGGTTGACGGCGTTGGGGCGCTGCAGGTCGCAGGCCACCAGCAGCGGCGCGTGGCCCTGCGACTTCAGCCAGAACGCGAGCTTGCCCGCCAGCGTGGTCTTGCCGGAGCCCTGCAGACCGGCGAGCATGATCACCGTCGGCGGCTCCTTGGAGAAGCGCAGCCGGCGGGTCTCGCCGCCGAGCACCCCGACGAGCTCCTCGTTGACGATCTTGACGACCTGCTGGGCCGGGTTCAGCGCCCCCGAGACCTCGGCGCCCTTGGCCCGCTCCTTCGTGCGCGCGACGAACCCGCGCACCACGGGCAGCGCGACGTCGGCCTCGAGCAGCGCGATGCGGATCTCGCGCGCGGTGGCGTCGATGTCGGCCTCGGAGAGACGGCCCTTGCCACGGAGGTTCGCAAGCGTGCCGGAGAGGCGCTCGGAGAGGGTGTCGAACACCCGGACAAGACTACTTGGGCCGGTGCGGGGCGTGCATCGCGCACGGCCGGGCGGCTCGGGCGGGCTCGAGCCTGAGCCCTGCCCGGGCCCGGTCGCGGTCGAGCACGGTGACCTCGTGCCACCCCGCCGCGGCCCGTCCGGCCAGCAGCTCGACGGTGGTGGCCGCCGCCCGCGCCGCGTGCCCGGTGAAGGAGCCCTCCGGGACGACCCGCCCGCGGACCCGCTGGCCGCGCCGTGCCTGCTCGGCGTCGACGTGCAGCCAGACCAGGTGCGCGCGACGCCCGGTGAGCGCGGCGAGCCGGGCCAGCACCGCACGGGTCCGCTCCCCCGTCGCGGGCAGGTGCACGACGACGACCTCGGTGCGCGAGCAGGCCGCCGCGAGCACCGCGAGCCGGTGGCCGAGGTGGACCAGCCAGCGGTAGGCCCCGTACGGCGCGCCGGGGAGGGCGCGGCGCAGGCGGGCCCGGTGGGCGTCGGAGTCGAGCACCGCGACCCGCGGGTCCGGCGGCAGGCCCGCGAGCAGCGTCGACTTCCCGGCTCCCGGCATCCCGCCGACCAGCACCAGCGCCCGCCCCGGCACCGCGAGGCACACGGTCTCACTCCCCGTCATGGGGGCAGAACGCGCGGTAGGGGCGGTTCGTTCCGGCTCAGATGGCGTCCCCGCCGCGCTCCCCCGTCCGCACCCGGACGATCTGCTCCACGCGGGTGGTCCAGACCTTGCCGTCGCCGATCTTCCCGGTCCGGGCCGCCGCGACGACGGAGTCGACCACCTTGTCCGCCACCTCGTCGTCCACGACGACCTCGATCCGGACCTTCGGCACGAAGTCGACGTTGTACTCCGCACCCCGGTACACCTCGGTGTGCCCCTTCTGGCGGCCGTGGCCCTGCACCTCGGACACGGTCATGCCGAGCACGCCGAGGCGCTCCAGCGCGGTCTTGACTTCGCCGAGCGCGAACGGCTTGACGATGGCGGTCACCAGGATCATGGGGTCGTCCCTTCGTGGAGGCGAGCACCGTCGTGGAGCCGGGCGGTGGTGCTCAGGGGCATGAAGTCGTACGCGGTCTCGGCGTGCTCGGCCTCGTCGATGCCCTCGGCCTCGACCTCGGCGTCCACCCGGAACCCGACGGTGGCGCGCACCAGCCAGGCCAGCAGGAACGACACCGCGAACGCGAACGTCATGGCGGCGAGCACCGCGACGGTCTGCTTCCCGAGCTGGGCGAACCCGCCGCCGTAGAACAGGCCGTCGGCGCCCGCGGCGTTGACCGCGTCGGTGGCGACGAGGCCGAGCATCAGCATCCCGAGCAGGCCGCCGACGCCGTGGATGGCGACGACGTCGAGCGAGTCGTCGTAGCCCAGCCGGTACTTGAGCCGGATCGCGAGCTGGCAGACCACCCCGGCGAGCAGGCCGATGAGCAGGGCGCCGAAGGTGTCGACGTACCCGCAGGCCGGGGTGATCCCGACGAGCCCGGCGATCGCGGCGGACGCCGCACCGAGGCTGGTCGGGCGGCCGTCGAGGCGGTGCTCCAGCGCCAGCCAGGACAGCACGGCGGCGGCCGACGCCGTCATCGTCGTGACGAACGCGTTGCCCGCCACGGCCCCGGCGGCCAGCGCGGACCCGGCGTTGAAGCCGAACCAGCCGAACCACAGCAGGCCCGCACCGAGCAGCACCGACGGCAGGTTGTGCGGGCGCATCGGCTGCTGGGGCCAGCCGCGGCGGCGCCCGAGCACGATCGCCAGCGCGAGCGCCGACGCCCCGGAGTTGATCTCGACGGCGGTGCCGCCCGCGAAGTCGAGCGCACCCAGCGAGTTCGCCATCCAGCCGCCGGCGTCGGCGACGTACCCGTCGAAGGCGAAGATCCAGTGCGCGAGCGGGACGTAGACGCACACCGTCCACAGCGCGATGAACAGCGCGAACGGCCAGAACCGCGCGCGGTCGGCCACGGCCCCGGACAGCAGGGCCGCGGTGATCACCGCGAACATCAGCTGGAACATCGCGAACACCTGCAACGGGATGCCGGTGTCGCCACCGACGACCGCGGTGGCGTCGCGCAGCCCGGCGTGGTCGAGGTTGCCGATCAGCCCGGCGGTGGAGTCGCCGAACGCGAGCGAGAACCCGCCGAGGACCCACACGAGCCCCACGACGCCCAGGCACGCGACGCTCATCATCATCATGTTGAGCACGCTCTTCGCCCGGACCATGCCGCCGTAGAACAGCGCCAGCCCCGGCGTCATGAGCATGACCAGTGCCGCACAGCCCAGCACGTACGCCGTGTTGCCCACCTGCACACCCGACAGCTCCGTCACGGCGGTGATCCTATGTTTCCGGCACACGGAACGGGCAAGGTCCTACGCTGCAGCGGTGCGCGCCGAGCTGGTCCTGCTCCCCCGCGTCGCGTACCGGGACGAGGAGGTCACCGGTCCGCGCCCGCGCGCGCTGCTGGCCCTGCTCGCCGCCGACCTGCGCGCCGGGGCCGGCACCGCCCGCCTGGCGGCCGGGCTCTGGCCGGACGCGCGGCCCGCGAACCCGGCGAAGGCGGTCCAGGTCGTCGTGTCCCGCGCCCGTGCGCAGCTCGGCGCCGACCTCATCGCCAGCACGCCGACCGGCTACCGCCTGGCCCTGCCCGCGGAGCAGGTCGACGCCGCCGCGGTGCTCGCGCACGCCGACACCGCCGCCCGGTGCGCCCGCGCGGGCGACCACGCCGCCGCGCTGGCTGCGGCGGAGGAGGGCCTGTCCGCCTGGGAGGGGGCCGGGGCGGCCGACACAGAGGACGGCCCGGTGGCCGAGCTGCGCGCGGAGCGCGAGCCCGTGCGCCGGGCGCTCGGCCGGGCCCGCGCGCTGGCCATGGCGCGGCTGGGCCGCGCCGCGGAGGCCGCCGGGCCGCTGACCGACCTGGCCCGCGACCACCCCCGGGACGAGGAGGTGCTGCTGGAGCTGCTGCGCAGCGAGTCGGCCACCGCAGGCCCGGCCGCGGCGCTGGCCCGCTACGACACCCACCGCCGCCGCCTGCGCGACGAGCTGGGCGCCGATCCCGGCCCGGCGCTGGTCGCCGAGCACCGGCGGCTGCTGCAGGACGGCGGTCCGGCCGTGCGCCGCGGCGTGCGGCACGAGCCGAACGCATTGCTGGGCCGCGGCCGCGACGTCGCCGCGGTGGGGGCGCTGCTGCGCTCGTCGCGGGTGACCACGGTCGTCGGGCCGGGCGGGCTCGGCAAGACCCGGCTCGCGCACGTCGTCGCCCACGCGGCCGACCAGCGGGTGGTGCACGTCGTCGGGCTGGCCGGGGTCACCCGCGACGAGGACGTGCTCGGCGAGGTCGCGACGGCGCTCGGCGTGGGCGCCGCCCGCCCGAACCCCCCGCCGCCCGACGCCCTGACCGGCATCGTCACCGCGCTCGGTGCCGGGCCCGTGCTGCTCGTGCTGCTCGTGCTCGACAACTGCGAGCACGTCGTGGGCGGCGCGGCCGACCTCGTCGGGGCGCTCGTGGCGATGACCCGTGACCTGCGGGTCCTCGCCACGAGCCGGGCCCCGCTGGGCCTGACGTCGGAGTCGGTGTACCCGCTGCCGGCGCTGGACCGGGCCACCACCGTCGAGCTGTTCGGGCAGCGCGCGCGGGCGGCGCGGCCCGGCGTCGAGCTGCCCCCGGACGTCGTCGACGAGCTGTGCGCCCACCTGGACGGGCTGCCGCTGGCGGTGGAGCTGGCGGCGGCGCGCACGCGGGTGCTGCCGGTCACCGAGATCGCCCGCCGCCTCGACGACCGCTTCGCGCTGCTGCGCGGCGGGGCCCGCGACAGCCCGCAGCGGCACCGCACGCTGCACGCGGTGGTCGACTGGAGCTGGAACCTGCTCGACCCGCGGGCGCAGGCCGCGTGGGGGGCGCTGTCGGTGTTCCCCGCCGGGTTCACCGCCGAGGCGGCGGCCCACCTGGTGGACGGCGACGCGCTCGAGGTGCTCGAGCACCTCGCCGACCAGTCCCTGCTCACCGTGGCGGAGGCGGCGTCGGGCACGCGGTTCCGGATGCTGGAGACCGTCCGCGAGTTCGGGGCGGCCCGCCGGGACCCCGCCGCCGACCCCGTCGCCGGGCTGCTGGCCTGGGCCGGGGAGTTCGGCCGGCGCCACCACGACGCGCCCTTCGACGTCGACGCGCCCGCGTCGGCCGGGCGGATCCGCGCGGAGCAGGAGAACCTGGCGTTCGCGCTGCGGCAGGCGATCGCCCGCGGCGACGACGCGACCGCCGCCGCGGCCGGGGCGGTGCTCGCGGCCCTGTGGACGGTGGAGTCGGACTTCCTCAGGACGACGACCCTGACCCGGCAGACCGCCGACCTCGTCGCCCGGTTCCGCCCCGGGCCCGCCGACGTCGAGGTGACCCGCACGCTCACCGCCCTGTCCGTCACCACCGCCTTCGTGCTGCAGGGGCCGCGCGCGTCGCGGGCGCTGCTCGGTCTGCGCCGGCTCCCCGCCGCTCCCGCCGACACCCTGGTCCGGGCACTGGCCGAGGTGCTGCGCACCCCCGGCGTCCTGGGTCCCGACCCGGAGCCGCGACGCCGGCTGGCCGCGGCGGGCGGGCCGCTGCAGGCCGCGGTCGCGCACTCCGTCGACAGCTACGTGCGGGCGCACGCCGCCGACCCCGAGGGGGCGCTGCGCGCCGCCGAGCGGGCCGCCGCGGCCCTCGGGACCGGCGCGGCCGCCGAGCCGTGGATCCGGGTGGTGGCCCGCACGCGCGTCGCCGAGCTGCAGATGCTGGCCGGGCGGGGTGATCTCGTGCTGGCCGACCTGCGGGCGGTGGCCCCGATGCTCGACGCCGTCGGCGCCTCCCCCGCCCTGCAGCTCGTGTGGGCCACCGCGCTGGCGCACCTGCACGCGGGCGACCCCGTCGCGGCGCAGCTGCTCCTCGACGGGGCGCCGGCCACCGACGATCTGGACGTCGGCACGGCCACCTTCGACCTCGCGGTGCGCGCCGAGCTCGCGCTGGCCCTCGGCGACGTCGACGACGGCCTGGCGCTGTGGCGGCGCAGCCTGGAGCGCCTGCGCGACCCCGCCGGCCTCGACGTCGACCTCCCCGGACCCGACCCGTGGGCCCTGGAGCTGCACGCCGCCGCGGTGGTGGCGCACGCCCGGCACGGGCGCCCCGACCTCGTCGCCGACATCGTCGCCGAGCTGCCGCACACCCTCGCCGCGCTGCTCGACGACCCGGTCGAGCATCCCCCCGGGTACGTGGTGGCGTCGTCGCTGTGGGGGGCGCTGCTGCTGGCGCTGGCCACCGCGGACCTCGCCCGCGACGACCGGCAGAGCACGGCGGCCCGGATGACCGCCCTGGCCGAGCGGCTGCACGTCCCGCAGCAGTTCCGGCCGACGATGACGGTCGACACGGCACGGCGGGCGGCCCGGGACGCGGACGGGCCGGCGTACGACGACGCCGTGTCGTCCTACGCCGGCCTGGGTCCCGACGAGCTGCGGGTCGCCGCTCAGGTCCTGCTGGGGTCCCGGGTGTAGAGCCGGCGCGCCCACAGGTACCCGCCGAGCGCGATGACGGCGCACCAGCCCAGTGCCGCCCACCCGCTGCCGCCGATCGGGGTGCCCATCAGCAGGCCGCGCAGGGTCTCGATGAACGGGGTGAACGGCTGGACCTCGGCGAACCAGCGCAGGGCCGTCGGCATCGAGTCGGTGGGCACGAACCCGCTGCCGAGGAACGGCAGGAGCACCAGCGGCATCGGCAGGTTGCTCGCCGTCTCGACGCTGTCGGTGACCATGCCCAGCGCCACCGCGAGCCAGGTGACCGCGAACGTGATCAGCACGAACACCCCCAGCGCCGCGAGCCACGACAGCGGCCCGGTCGTGGGCCGGAAGCCGATCAGCAGCGCCACCAGGACCACCAGGACCGTGCTGAACAGGGTCTGGACCAGACTGCCGACCACGTGCCCGGTGAGCACGGAGGCCCGCGCGATCGACATCGTCCGGAAGCGGGCGACGATCCCCTCGGCCATGTCCATGGCCACGGAGATCGCCGTGCCCTGCGCGGAGGCGGCGACCGTCATCAGCAGGACGCCGGGCACGACGTAGTCGACGTAGGACCGCCCGATGCCCGCCTCCAGCGTGCCGCCGAGGACGAAGACGAACAGCAGCAGGAACACGATCGGCATCCCGGCGAGCATCAGCGTCAGCGACGGGTAGCGGCGCATGTGCAGCAGGTTGCGGCGCAGCATGGTGGCCGAGTCGGTGAGCACGTGGGCGGTCATGCCGCGACCCCCTCGCCGGTCAGCGCGAGGAAGACGTCGTCGAGGTCCGGGGTGTGCACGGTCAGGGCGTCGGCCTCGACACCGGCGCGGTCGAGCCGGTCGAGCACGGCGCGCAGCGAGCGGACTCCCCCGTCGGCCGGGACCTCCAGGGTCAGCGCGGGCGCGTCCGACCTCGCCTCCCCGAACTCCGCGGACGCCGCGGCGTGGGCGAGCGGGTCGGTGAAGCGGAGCCGGACGTGCCCGCCGGGGACGAGCGCCTTGAGCTCCTCGGGGCTGCCCTCGGCGACGATCCGGCCGTGGTCGAGCACCGCGACCCGGTCGGCGAGCTTGTCGGCCTCCTCCAGGTACTGCGTGGTCAGGAAGATCGTGACGCCGTCCGCGACCAGCGCGCGGACGATCTCCCACATCAGCTGGCGGCTGCGCGGGTCCAGGCCGGTCGTCGGCTCGTCGAGGAAGATCACCCGGGGGTCGCCGACCAGCGTCATCGCCAGGTCCAGGCGGCGCCGCATCCCGCCGGAGTACGTCGACAGCGGCCGGGACGCCGCCTCGACCAGGTCGAAGCGCTCCAGCAGGCCGTCGACCCGCCGCCGCGCCGCCGCGCGGTCGAGGTGGTGCAGGTCGGCCATCAGCGCGAGGTTCTCGCGGCCGGTGAGCAGCCCGTCGACCGCGGAGAACTGCCCCGTGACGCCGATGACGGCCCGCACCGCCGCCGCCTCGGCGACGACGTCGTGGCCGAGCACGCGCGCCGTGCCGCCGTCCGGTCGCAGGTAGGTGGTGAGGACGTGCACCGTCGTGGTCTTCCCCGCGCCGTTGGGTCCCAGCAGCGCGAAGACCGAGCCCTCCGCGATGTCCAGGTCGATGCCGTCGAGCACCACCCGCTCCCCGTAGGACCTGCGCAACCCGACCGCCCTGATGGCCGCCATCGTGATCCCCCTTCTCGTCGTGATCACGTACCGGCGCAGCGTGCGGCGGCCCGCCTGCACGGCGGTTGCGGGACGGTTTCACGGGTCGGGGGGAACGGCGGTCAGCCGACGGCGGCGATCACCGCCTGCTCGATGCGGCGCCGGTCGGCGGTGCGGATGGCGCCGTCGCCGTTCGGCCCGGCCAGGGAGAAGGAGTCGACGACCGAGGACCCGAGCGTCGCGACGCGGGCCCACCGCAGCTCGGCGTCGCAGCCCTCCAGCGCGGCGGCGACGCGGTGCAGCAGCCCGATGCGGTCGGTGCCGCGCAGCTCCAGCACCACCGCACCGGTGGCCTCGTCGTCGAACCACAGGACCCGGGGCGGGGCCGGGGGCTCCGAGGAGTTGGTCGGGGCGTAGTCGCGCTCCTTGCGGGCCAGCGCGTCGGCCAGGACCAGCGTGCCGTCGACGACGCGCCCGAGGTCGGTGCGCAGCAGCGCCGGATCGGGCAGCCCGCCGAAGCGCGGCGACACCGTGAACCGGAAGACCGCGACCTCACCGGTCGTCGACAGCTCCGCGGCGTGCACCTCCAGCGAGTGCAGGGCGAGCACGCCCGCCGCGGCCGCGAGCGACCCCTTCGCCGCGGGCACCGCCACCAGCACGGTGGCCGGGGTGGCCTCGTCGGCGAACCGCACCTGCGGGCGGTGGTCGGCGAGCACGGCCGCGGCCATCTCCTGGTCGGAGTCGTCGGGCGGGGCCGGCAGCGGTTCCCCGGCCAGCAGCGCGCGGCAGCGCCGGGACAGGTCGCCGATCAGCGTCTTCTTCCACGGGCTCCACACGCCCGGCCCGGTGGCGAGGGAGTCGGCCTCCGCGAGCGCGGTGAGCAGGTCCAGCAGCAACCCGCTCGTGCCGGGGGCGCCGTCGCCCACGGCCTCGTCGAGCGTCTCGACGACGCGCGTGACGGTGGCCGGGTCGTCGAGGTCGCGGCGGGTGGCCGTGTGCGGGAGCAGCAGGTGGTGGCGGACCATCGCCCCCAGCACCACGACGTCCGGCTCGGTGAACCCGAGCCGCCGCCCGACCTGCACCGCCAGCGACTCGCCCACCACGGAGTGGTCGCCGCCGCGGCCCTTGCCGATGTCGTGCAGCAGCGTGCCCACCAGCAGCAGGTCCGGCCGGGCGACGCGCGTGGTCAGCCGGGCGACCTGCGCGCAGGCCTCGACGAGGTGCCGGTCGACGGTCCACACGTGGGCCCGGTCGCGCGGCGGCAGGTCGCGGACCGCGCCCCACTCGGGGAACAGCCGCCCCCACAGCCCGGTGCGGTCCAGCGCCTCCACCACGTCGACGAGCGGGCGGCCGGTGCCCAGCAGCGACAGCAGCTCGCCGAGCGCGTCGCGGGGCCAGGGTTCGCGCAGCTCGGGGGCGGTGTCGGCCAACCGGTGCAGCGTGCCCGCCGCGACCGGGAGGCCGGTGCGCGCCGCGGTGGCGGCCACGCGCAGGACCAGGGCGGGATCGCGCGACGCGGCGGCGTCGCGGGCCAGCGCGACCTCCCCCGCGTGCTCGACGACGCCGGAGTCGAGCGGGCGGCGCACCGGGTTGCGGCGCAGCGCGGCGAGGCCCCGCCTGGGCAGCGCCCCCCGGGCCGAGCGCAGGCTGGTCTCCGCGGAGAACGCCACCGCCCTTGCGGCGCCGGACAGGGCGCGGGCCAGCTCGAAGCGGTCACCCAGCTCCAGCACGGCGGCGACCTCGTCGGCGTCCTGGGCGCGCAGGACGTCGCGGGCGCGGCCGGCGAGGCGGTGCAGCTCCGTGCGGACGTCGAGCAGCAGGCGCTGGGCCTCCAGCACGTCGCCGCCGGGGCGGTCGACGAGCTGGGCCGCGGCGAGGGCGTCGATGAGCTGGACGTCGCGCAGGCCGCCGTGGCCGTTCTTCAGGTCGGGCTCCACGCGGTGCGCGACGTCGCCGATCTTGCGCCAGCGCCCCTGGGCCCCCTCGACGATCTCGTCGAAGCGGCTGCGGATGCCCGCGCGCCAGGCCTGCCGGACCGACGCGCGGACCGAGTCGGACAGGGCGGCGTCGCCCGCGATGTGGCGGATCTCCAGCAGCCCGAACGCGGCGCGCAGGTCGGTGGCCGCCACCTGCACGGCCTGGCCGGGCGTGCGCACGGAGTGGTCGAGCCCGATCCCCGCGTCCCACAGCGGGTACCAGAGCTGGTCGGCGATCCGGTCGATGTCCTTGCGGCCGTCGTGCAGCAGCACGAGGTCGAGGTCGGACCACGGCGCGAGCTCGCGGCGGCCCAGCGCCCCGACGGCGACCAGCGCGGCGCGGTCGGTGAGCCCGATCGCCGCGCAGCGCGAGGACAGCCAGAAGTCGTGGAGGTCGACGAGCGCGGTGCGCAGCGCCTCCGGGGACAGGCGGCGCTTCGCGTCCCCGGTCTGCAGCAGGACGGCCTTGGCGCGCACCAGGTCCTGGGCGTCTCCCGCGGACGACACGGTGATGGCGTCGCTCACAGCGCGTCGGCGCCCCGTTCACCGGTGCGGACCCGCACCACGGTCTCCACGGGCGTCACCCACACCTTGCCGTCGCCGATCTTGCCCGTCCGCGCGGCGGCCAGCACGGTGTCGATCACCTTCTCCACCACCCCGTCGTCGACGACGATCTCCACGCGCACCTTGGGCACGAAGTCCACCTGGTAGTCGGCACCGCGGTAGACCTCGGTGTGGCCGCGCTGCCGACCGTAGCCGGACACCTCGCTCACGGTCATCCCGGCGACGTCGAGGTCCTCCAGTCCGGAGCGGACGTCGTCCAGGGCGAACGGCTTCACGATGGCCGTCACGAGCATCATTGCGGTTTCTCCGATCGGTGACGAACCGGACATTCTCCGGGAATGGGTCCGGGCCCGCCGTACCTGCGTGGAGGTACGGCGGGCCCGGGGACGAGACGGTGGAGCTAGATCGCGTCGGTTCCGCGCTCGCCGGTGCGCACCCGGATCACGCTCTCGACCGGGGTCACCCAGACCTTCCCGTCACCGATCTTGCCGGTGCGGGCGGCCTCGACGACGGCGTCCACGACCTTCTCCGCGAGGGCGTCGTCGGCGACGACCTCCACGCGGACCTTCGGCACGAAGTCGACGGAGTACTCCGCGCCGCGGTAGACCTCGGTGTGGCCCTTCTGCCGGCCGTAGCCCTGGACCTCGCTGACGGTCATGCCCAGGACGCCGATCTGCTCCAGCGCCCCCTTCACGTCCTCCAGCACGAACGGCTTGACGATCGCCGTGACCAGCTTCATCGCTCAGACCTCCTGACCGGCGGTGGCCGGCTCGTGGTCGCGCGCCGACTGCGTCGACGCCCCAGCGGACGGACGCAGGCCGCTGCCGCCCCGCAGGGTGGAGAAGTCGTAGCCCGACTCCGCGTGCTCGGTCTCGTCGATGCCCGTGGCCTCGTCCTCGTCGGAGATGCGCAGGCCGATCGAGAACTTCAGCGCGAAGGCGATGATCGCCGTGACGATGCCGGAGTAGGCCAGCACCGCGAAGGCACCGACGGCCTGGCGCCACAGCTGGTCGGCGCCGCCGCCGTAGAAGAGCCCGGCGACACCGGCCGGCGAGTCGGCGGTGGCGAAGAAGCCGATGAGCAGCGTGCCGGCGAGACCGCCGACGAGGTGGACGCCGACGACGTCGAGCGAGTCGTCGAAGCCGAAGCGGAACTTCAGGCCGACGGCCAGGGCGCACAGGACGCTGGCGATGGCCCCGACCGCGATGGCGCCCAGCGGCGACACCGAGGAACAGGCGGGGGTGATCGCGACCAGACCCGCGACGACGCCGGACGCGGCACCGAGGCTGGTCGGGTGACCGTCGCGGAAGCGCTCGACGAGCAACCAGGCGATCATCGCGGCCGCGGTGGCGACGATGGTGTTGAGGAACGCGAAGCCGGCGATGGCACCCGAGCCGACGGCCGAACCGGCGTTGAAGCCGAACCAGCCGAACCACAGGAGGGCGGCACCGAGCATGACCAGCGGCAGGTTGTGCGGCCGCATGGGCTCGCGCGGCCAGCCGCGGCGCTTGCCGAGGACGATGGCGAGCACCAGCGCGGCGATACCGGCGTTGATGTGGACCGCGGTACCACCGGCGAAGTCGATCGCGGCGAGGTCGTTGGCGATCCAGCCGCCCGCACCCGCGGTGACGTCGTCGAAGTTGAAGACCCAGTGCGCGACCGGGAAGTAGACGATCGACACCCAGATGCCGGCGAAGACCAGCCAGGAGCCGAACTTCATGCGGTCGGCGACCGCACCCGAGATCAGGGCCACGGTGATGATCGCGAACGTGGCCTGGAAGCCGACGAACACCAGCGAGGGGATCGTGCCGACCAGCGGGACGGCCACCTCGGTGCCGGCCTCGGCGTCGGCGAGGTACGTGCCGGCCGTCAGGCCCTGCAGCCCGGCGAACTGCAGCGGGTCGGCGACGATGCCGGCGTCGCCCACGCTCGTGCCGAACGTCATCGAGTAGCCGTACAGCACCCACAGGACGCCGACCAGGCCCATCGAGGCGAAGCTCATCATCATCATGTTCAGCACGCTCTTGCTGCGCACCATGCCGCCGTAGAACAGCGCGAGTCCCGGCGTCATGAGCAACACCAGGGCCGTCGCTGTCAACATCCAGGCGGTATCGCCGGTATCGGGCACTCCAGGCACGTCGACTCCTTCCCGTCTGCGCCGCGCTCCGTCCGGTATGGACGGATTCCGCGGCTGGTGCGGGAACTATCGAATCGCCGTGTTTCCGGCGTCCTCCACCGGTGTTTCGCGCAGGTGAACGAGGCCCCCCGGGGAGTTACATCCGCATGACGCGTCAGCTCAGGAGGGCGTCGACGTAGGCGGCGGGCTCGAACGGGGCCAGGTCGTCGGGGCCCTCGCCGAGCCCGACGAGCTTCACCGGGACGCCCAGTTCGCGCTGCACCCGGAACACGATGCCGCCCTTGGCCGTGCCGTCGAGCTTGGTCAGGACGATGCCGGTGACCTTGACGACGTCGCCGAACACGCGGGCCTGCGTCAGCCCGTTCTGGCCGGTCGTGGCGTCGAGGACGAGGAGCACCTCGTCGACCTCGGCCTGCCGGGTGACGACCCGCTTGATCTTGTCGAGCTCGTCCATCAGGCCGGTCTTGGTGTGCAGGCGGCCCGCGGTGTCGAGCAGCACGACGTCGGCGCCCTCGGTGGAACCCTGCTTGACGGCGTCGAACGCGACGCTCGCCGGGTCGGCGCCCTCGGCACCGCGCACGACGGTGGCCCCCGCGCGCTCGCCCCAGGTGACGAGCTGCTCGGCGGCGGCGGCCCGGAAGGTGTCGGCCGCGCCCAGCACGACCTGGTGCCCGCTCGCGACGAGCACCCGGGCCAGCTTGCCGGTGGTGGTGGTCTTGCCCGTGCCGTTGACGCCGACCACGAGCAGCACCGCAGGCCGCCCGTCGTGCGGCAGGGCGCGGACGGACCGGTCGAGCTCGGGCCGCAGCGCCGCAGTGAGGACGTCCTTGAGCAGCTGGCGCGCCTGCTCCGCGGTGCGGACGCCGCGGGCGGCGAGCTCGGTGCGCAGGGTGTCGACGAGCTCGGCGGTGGTCTCCGGCCCGAGGTCGGCCTGCAGCAGGGTCGCCTCGACGTCCTCCCACGACTCCTCGTCCAACTCCCCGGCCCCCAGCAGGCCGAGCAGCCCCTGCCCGAACCCGGAGCGGGAGCGGGCGAGGCGGCCGCGCAGGCGCTCCAGCCGCCCGCCGGGCGGGGCGATGTCGTCGGCGGGGGTGGTGGCAGGCGTGGTGGCGGCCGGGGACGAGCCGTTCGCGGACGGGGCCGGGGTGGTCGGGGCGGGGGTGCTCGGGGCGGGTGCCGTGGGGGCCGGGGGCGTGGGGGCCGGAGTGGTCGGCGCCGTCGCCGGCGGAGTGGTGGAGGCCGGGGGCGGCTCGGTCGGGGTCGACGGGGTCGGGGTCGACGGGGCCGGGGTCGACGGGGCCGGGGTCGACGGGGCCGGGGTCGACGGGGCCGGGGTCGACGGGGCCGGGGTCGACGGGGCGGTCGGCGCGGTGGCGGTCGACGACGGTTCCGCCGGCGCGGGCCGCGTCGGAGCCGGGGTGGTGGGCGCGGTGGCGGGCGGGGCGGGCTCAGTCGGCGTCGGAGCGGTGGCGGCTGGGGACGAGTCGGCGCGGGTGTCGGAGTCGGTCGTGGAGCCGCCGTGCGGGGTGCCGTCGGTCGCGGTGCCGGGCGTCGCGGTGCCGGGCGTCGCGGTGCCGGGCGTCGCGGTGCCGGGCGTCGCGGTGCCGGGCGTCGCGGTGCCGGGCGTCGCGGTGCCGGTGCCCGTCCCGTCGGGGGCCGGGGCGTCGGGGACCGGGGCGTCGGTCGCGGTGCGGCCGTCGGTGGCCGGGGGCGCGGTGGACGCGGAGGGCGTCACGCCGGGGAGGGTCGGGTCGCCGTGTCCCGGGCTCGCCCGCGGGGCGTCGGGCGCCGGCGCCGCGGGCGGATCCGGAGTGGCCGCCCCGGTGCCGGGGGCGAAGGTGAAGCCGCCACCGGCCTGGTAGGTGCCGCCTCGGCGGGGCGGGGCGGCGGTGTCGTCGCGCTGCTCCAGCTCCTCGGCCTGCCGCAGGCTGATGCGTCGCCGGCTGCGCAGGACCAGGCCCGCCACGACGGCGATGAGCACGACGGCCACCACGACCGCGACGACGATCCACAAGGTCTCCGGGGTCACCCGACCACCCTGTCATGCCCCGGCCGGGGCATTCCGCGGGCACCGGGCAGCAGCCCCCTCACGGGACCCGCACCCGACGACGATCGCCGCGAGCCGCACGCCCGGGCCCCGGCCACCGGCTGCGGCAGCGGCAGGCACCGATCACCGGCCCCCGCTCGCCGCCCCACCGGATGGCAGGAAGGCCACCGTCCCGCCACGAGACGGCGGCATGGTGGCCTTCCTGCAACTCAGGAGGCCGGCCGCAACCGCTGGCTGATCACCGTCGTGATCCCGTCCCCCCGCATCGCGACGCCGTAGAGCGCGTCCGCGACCTCCATCGTCGGCTTCTGGTGCGTGATGACGATGAGCTGGCTGGTCGAGCGCAGCTCCTCCATCAGGCTGATCAGGCGGCGGAGGTTGACGTCGTCCAGGGCGGCCTCGATCTCGTCGAGGATGTAGAACGGCGACGGGCGGGCGCGGAAGATCGCCACGAGCAGCGCCATCGCGGTCAGCGATCGCTCGCCCCCCGACAGCAGCGACAGCCGCTTGACCTTCTTCCCGGGCGGGCGGGCCTCGACCTCGACGCCGGTGGTCAGCATGTCCTCGGGGTCGGTGAGCACGAGCCGGCCCTCGCCGCCGGGGAACAGCGTGTCGAACACGATCGCGAACTCGCGGGCGACGTCGTGGTAGGCCTCCGCGAACACCTCGAGGATCTTGTCGTCGACCTCGCGGACCACGGTGAGCAGGTCGCGCCGGGTGTTCTTGAGGTCCTCGAGCTGCGTCGACAGGAAGCGGTAGCGCTCCTCCAGCGCCGCGAACTCCTCCAGCGCGAGGGGGTTGACGCGGCCGAGCAGCGCGAGGTCCTTCTCCGCCCGCGACGCCCGGCGCTCCTGCGTGGCGCGGTCGTAGGGCATGGCCGGGGGCTCGGTGACGTCCTCGCCGCGCTCCCGGGCCGCCTCGTACTCGGCGACCTCGGCGAGCGACGCCGGGACGGGGGTGTCGGGGCCGTACTCCGCGACGAGGTCGTCGACGCCGATCCCGTGGTCGGCGAGCACCTTCTCCGTCAGCTGCTCCAGCCGCAGCCTCGACTGCGCGCGCAGCACCTCGTCGCGGTGCACCGTGTCGGTGAGCTTCTCCATCAGCGCGGTGAGCCGCTGCGCGGTGAGCCGGGCCTCCCCCAGCTCGCGCTCGCGGGCGTCGCGGGCGGCGGCCGCCGCGTCGCGCTCGGCGGCGGCCGCGGCGAGGGACTGCGCGATGCGCGCGCACGCCGTCTCCCCCGCCGCGACGACGAGCGCGGCCACCGCGGCCCCGCGCTCGCGCGACTCGCGGGCCGCGGCGGCGCGCTGCCGGGCCAGCCGCTCCGACGACGCCTGGCGCCGCAGCGACTCCGCCCGCCCCGAGATCGCGCGGGCCCGCTCCTCCGCGGTGCGCAGCGACAGGCGCGCGTCGACCTCGGAGCTGCGGGCGGTCTCCAGCGCGTCGGCGGCGGCGTCGCGGAGCTCGGTGTCGGGCTCGTCGTCGACCGGCTCGTCCTCGGCCACGGCGAGCTGCTGCTCGGCGGCCTCGAGCGCGAGCAGGGCGTCGGAGCGGCGGGCCTCGACGGCGTCGCGGCGCTCGCGCAGCCGCTGGGCCTCGGCGGCAGCCGACCGCACGGCCTGCTCCATCCGTCCGAGCTGCGCGGACGCGGCGGACCGGCGCTGCTCGGCGGCGTTCTGCTCCCGGCGCGCGGCCTCGACGTCGGCCAGCCGCGCCGCCTCCTCCGCCCGCGCCCCCTCCAGCGCCGGGCGCAGCCGGCCGAGCTCCTCCTCCACGCGGTCGCGGGCCTGCACGGCCTCGTCGACGGCGGCCTGCACGTCGAGCGCGCTGGTCGCCGTGCCGGATCCGCCCGACGCCCGGGCGGCGCCGAGCACGTCACCCTCGGCGGTGACGGCGGTCAGCGCGGGGTCGGCGGCGACGACGGTCGCGGCGAGGTCGAGCGACTCGACGAGCACCACCCCGGACAGCAACCGCTGCACGGCCGCGCCCACGTCCCCGGACGCGGAGACGCCGTCGGCCACCCACCGCGCCGTTGCAGGAAGGCCACCATCACGCGGTCCGGCTGCATGAAGGTGGCCTTCCTGCAGCGACGGGGCCCCCACCACCAGCGCCGCCCGCCCCGCGTCCCGGGCCCGGAGCAGCCGCAGCGCCGCCACCGCCGCCGCCGGGTCGGCCACCGCCACCGCGTCGGCCAGCTCGCCGAGCACCGCCGCCACCGCGGTGCGGGCCCAGGGCTGCACCGTCACGAGGCCGGACAGGGCCCCCAGCACCCCGTCCTCCCCGAGCAGCGACGCCGAGCCGTCCCTGCGGGCCAGCCCCACCGACAGCGCGTCGACCCGGGCCCGCCAGTGCGCGCGCTGCTTCTCCGCCTCGCGCTCCTGGCCCACCAGCTCCGCGACCCGCCTGCGGGTGCCCTCGTGCGCCTCGACCGCGGTGACCCGGCGCTGCTCCAGGTCGGCGGGCACCTCCCCGGAGTCGGCGGCGTCCCCCGCGGCGTCCAGCTCCGACTGCGCCGCGGCCGTACGGTCCTCGGCCTCGGCGAGCGCGTCGGAGAGCCGCTCGATCTCGTCGGCGGTGGCGGCCGCGGTGCTGCGCATCGCCTCGGCGCGACCGGCGAGGGTGGCGAGGCCGGCGCGGCGGTCGGCCAGCGCCCGGACCGCGGCCCGGTGCGCGCGGTCGGCGTCGGCGAGGGTGCGCTCGTGCTCGGCGCGGGTCTCCAGCAGCTCGGCGAGCAGGCCGCGGGCCTCGGTGACGGCCGCCAGCAGCTCGTCCTCCTGCTCGGCGACGGCGTCGGCCTCGGCGTCGAGCTGGTCGGGGTCGCGGCCGGGCGCCCGCTCCTCGGCCGACGCGGCGAGGTGCCGGCCGCGCTCCTGCGCGAGCCGGACCGTGCCGGACAGGCGCTCGGCCAGCGCGGAGAGCCGGTACCAGGTGTCCTGCGCGGCGGCCAGGCGCGGGGCGTCGGCGGCGAGCGCGGTCTCCAGCCGCTCCTGCTCGACGCGCGCGACCGACAGCTGCTCCTCGACCTCCGCCCGCCGCGCCCGGGCCTGGGACTCGTCGGCCTCCTCGCGCGCGAGCGAGTCGCGCAGCGTCACCAGGTCGTCGGCGGACAGGCGCAGCCGGGCGTCGCGCAGGTCGGCCTGCACGCTCTGCGCCTTGCGCGCGATCTCGGCCTGCCGGCCCAGCGGCTTGAGCTGGCGGCGCAGCTCGGCGGTGAGGTCGGTGAGCCGGGTGAGGTTGGCCTGCATCGCGTCGAGCTTGCGGAGGGCCTTCTCCTTGCGCTTGCGGTGCTTGAGGACCCCCGCGGCCTCCTCGATGTAGGCGCGGCGGTCCTCGGGCTTGCTCTGCAGCACGGAGTCGAGCTGGCCCTGCCCGACGATGACGTGCATCTCGCGGCCGATGCCGGAGTCCGACAGGAGTTCCTGGATGTCGAGCAGCCGGCACGCCGAGCCGTTGATCTCGTACTCGCCCGCGCCGTCGCGGAACATCCGCCGCGTGATCGACACCTCGGAGTACTCGATGGGCAGCGCGCCGTCGGAGTTGTCGATCGTCAGGGTCACCTCGGCGCGGCCCAGTGGCGCGCGCCCGGAGGTGCCGGCGAAGATGACGTCCTCCATCTTCCCGCCGCGCAGCGCCTTCGCCCCCTGCTCGCCGAGCACCCAGCTGATCGCGTCGACGACGTTGGACTTGCCCGACCCGTTCGGGCCGACGACGCAGGTGATCCCGGGTTCGAGGCGCAGCGTCGTGGCCGAGGCGAAGGACTTGAAGCCCTTCAGCGTCAGGCTCTTGAGGTGCACGGCTCTCCTGCGTCGGACGGGTTCCGCAGAGTAGCGATCCGTGCGGTGCCGCTAGCGGAGCGCCCCCGCCCGCCGCCCGCCCGCGACGACGACCGCCAGCAGCCCCACCGCGAGGGCGGCGACCGAGAACCCCAGCGCACCGAAGTCGCCGACGGCGACCACCACCCCGGCGAGCACGCCCCCGCACGCCCCGGCGACGTTCATCGTGACGTCGGAGAGCCCCTGGACCCTGGCCCGGTCGGCGAGCGGCACCGCGTCGGTGAGCAGGGCCGACCCGGCGACCAGCGCCGCGGACCAGCCCAGCCCGAGCGCGACGAGGCCCACCGCCAGCACGACGGGGTCGGTGGGTGCGGCCGGCCCGGCGACCAGGCCCGCCGTGACGAGCAGCGCCGCGCCGACGGCGAGCACCGGCCGCCTGCCCCAGCGGTCGGCGAGGGCGCCGAACACGGGGCTGAGCACGTACATGCCGGCGACGTGCAGGCTGATGACCAGCCCGACGAGCGACACCGACGCGCCGCCGTGGTCCATGTGCACCGGCGTCAGCGACATCAGCCCGACCATCAGCAGGTGCGAGACGGCGATCGCCCCGATCGCGAGCAGCGCCGCGGGGTGCTCGCGCGCCGCGGCCCACGCCCCGCGCCCGGGCGCCGGCGGGGCGGCGGCCAGCGCCTCCCGCGCGCGGGCCAGCAGCAGGGGGTCCGGCCGCAGCCCCGCCCCGACGACCGCCGCGGCGGCCGCGAAGGCCACCGCGGCGAGCAGGAACGGGCCGGTCGCCGGCACCATCCCCAGCCCGGCCGCGACGGCCTGCATCGGCCCGGCCAGGTTGGGCCCGGCGACGGCGCCGACCGTCACCGCCCACACCACGACGGCGAGCGCGCGGGCCCGGGCGCCGGGCTCCGCCAGGTCGGTGGCCGCGAACCGCGCCGCGAGCCCCGCGGCCGACGCCGCACCGAAGGGCACCAGCGCCACCAGCAGCAGCGGCCAGCTGCCCAGCGCCAGCGCACCGACGGCCCCGGCCGCGCCCACCGCCCCCGCCCCGTACCCGAGTACCAGCGCCGGCCGCCGACCGGAGCGCGCGGCGAGCCGCGAGACGGGCAGCGCCGCGAGCGCCGTGCCGACGACCATCGCGGTGAGCGCGGCACCGCCGACCACGTCCGAGCCCGAGAGGTCCGCGGCGGTCAGGCTCGCCAGCGCGATCCCCGTGGCCACCCCGATCCCGCCCAGGACCTGCGCCACCACCAGCACCGCGACGATCCGTCGCTGCAGCTCCGCGGTCCGGCGATCCGTCGTGGTCACCGGGACATCGTGTCCTGCGCGGGGCCCGCGGCGCCAGAACGTTCTCAGGCCTCGACGAACCCGTCGAACCCGCCCTTCGCCTCGCCCCACTGCTCGACCACCTCGTCGACGCGCCCGGGCGTCCGGTCGCCGCGCAGGAGCGCGAGCAGCCGTTCGCACGACCGGCGATCACCCTCCGCGGTCACGGCGACACGGCCGTCGCGCAGGTTGCGGGCCTCGCCGACGAGGTGCAGCTCGCGCGCCCGGCAGCGGGTCCACCATCGGAACCCGACTCCCTGGACGTGGCCGTGGACCCACGCGGTGAGCCGGACGGCGGAACGGCTGTTGGTGCTCACAAGGCTGCTAGGTTACCCGGCGTGATCAGCCCCGGGCGCCGCGCGGCACCCCTGCTCGCCGGGCTCGCGGCCGGTGCCGTCCTGATCGGGACCGTCGCCGCCGTCGCCCCGTCCGCCGCGCTGCCCGACGCCGTCACCACCGCGCTGGGCACGCCGCTGACGGCCCCCGTCCCGCCGACCCCGCCGACGCGACCCACGCCGCCGCCGCGCCCGACGATCAGGGTCCCCTTCCCGGCCCCGGCGATCCCGACGACGACGCCCGCACCGGCCACCACCGCGGCCCCGACCACCACCCCGGAGCCGACGACCGCGCCCGAGCCGACGACGACCGCGCCGCAGCGCAGCGCGGGCGGCCCGGCGGCGCAGGTCGTGGAGCTCACCAACGCCGAGCGCGTCGACGCCGGCTGCGCGCCGCTGGCCGGCGACCCCCGGCTCGCGGCCGCCGCGCAGGGGCACGCGGAGGACATGTCGGCCCACGGCTACTTCGACCACGTCAGCCGGGACGGGCGCCGGTTCGACGACCGGATCAGCGCCGAGGGCCACCCCTCCCCCGGCGGCGAGAACATCGCGCGCGGCCAGGAGAGCGCGGCGGAGGTCGTGCAGGGCTGGATGAACTCCCCCGGCCACCGCCGCAACATCCTCGACTGCGACTTCACGACCATCGGCGTCGGGTTCGCCGACGACGGGAACTACTGGGTGCAGAACTTCGGGTTCTGACCCGACGAGTCGGGCGGCCGGCGGAGCCCCCGCGCCGCCGGCCGCCCGTCGCGGGCGTCACCCGGTGGGTGGCGCCTGGACCGTGGGGGCGGCGGGTGCCGTCGTCAGGGGCACGGCCGTGGTCGGGGCCGTGGTCGGGCCCGCCGTCGGCACCGCGACGACCAGCGGCCCGGCCGGCACGAGCACGCAGGTACCGGTGTCCGCGTCGTAGCGCGGGGTGCCCCGCGGGTAGGGCTGCACCGGGCGCTCCCGCACGGAGTAGCCCTCCCCGACCGCGCACTCCGCGCCGCCGGAGACGTCGATCGGCCGCCCGTCCTGATCGAACAGGTACACGCCGGAGAGCGGCTGACCGGCGGCGTCGACGGGACGGATGTCCTCGATCGGGCGCTCCCCGTCCTGCCAGAGGCCGGGCAGGTAGGGCGAGGAGTAGCCGCTCTGGTCGACCGACGAGGACGGGCCGACCCACAGGATCCCCGCGACGGCGACCACCGCGGCGAACGCGTTGAGCGGCACGACCGGCCACAGCAGCCTGCGGTCGGTGCGGGAGCGGAACCCGAGCCACACCGACACCGGCGCGAGGACCAGCGCGAGCAGCACCGTCGGCACGATCCCGCCGCCGAGGAGGGCGCCGACGACGAGCGCGGCCGCGACGACCGCGCGCAGCAGCCACCACGCCGGCTGCAGGCTCGCGAGGAACGCGGACGCCCGGCCCGCGGCGGAGCCGGGCGGCGGCTGCGACTCCCGGAACCGCCGGACCGCGGGCAGTGCGGCGACCCGGGCGACCCGGGGGCCCGCGGACACGACGACCGGCAGGGCGACGAGGACCAGCAGCACCGCGAGGACGATCAGGAGCAGCGCCACCTCGGGCTGGAACGCCGCGAGACCGGCCAGCACCACCAGCACCGGCGTGACCACCAGCACGGCGAGCGCGAACGTCGCGCCGCCCGTGCCCGCGGGGGCCGTCGCGATCGCGGCGGTGGGCGCGGCGGGGTAGCCCGCCGCCGTGCGCAGCTCGGCCGCGTAGGCCTGGGGCGGGCCGAGGCGGGCGACGAGGTCGTCGTCGGGATCCAGCTCGGCCAGGTGCGCGCCGACGTCGTCGAGGATCTCGGTGACCTCGCCGGCCGGCAGGTCGGCGAGCGCGGCCCGCAGCCCCGCGAGGTACTCCTGCTGCGCTGCCCCGTGCACGTCGGCGGTCATCCCCCCACCAGCCCTTCCATCGTCCCGGCGAACGCGCGCCAGGCCTTCGTCGACTCCGTCAACCGGTCGCGCCCGTGGGCGTTGAGGCTGTAGTACTTGCGGTGCGGGCCCTCCTCGCTCGGCACGACGTAGGAGGTGAGCAGCCCGGCGTTGTAGAGGCGGCGCAGCGTCCCGTAGACCGAGGCGTCGCCCACCTCCTCCAGCCCGGCCGCGCGGAGACCGCGCAGCACCTCGTAGCCGTAGCCGTCCGCACGGTCGAGGACCGCGAGGACGGCGAGATCGAGCACCCCCCTGAGCAGCTGCGTCGGATCCACGTCACGCACACTACTACGCAGCGCGCAGTAGTGCGACAGGCGCACCACCTCCGCGCTGCGGACGACGATCACGCGCGGATATCCTGCGGTCCGACCGCTGGTGAGGAGCACGCATGTCCGTCGTGGACAACGCCATCTACGTCGACGGCAGGCGCGCCGTGGTCCCGACGTCGCTCGACCACACCTTCGACGAGCTCAAGGCCTGCCCCACCGACGGCCACACGTTCTGCTGGATCGGCATGCTGCGGCCGAGCGGCGAGGAGATCCAGGCGGTCGCCGAGGAGTTCGGGCTGCACAGCCTCGCCGTCGAGGACACCGTCACCGCCCACCAGCGCCCCAAGCTGGAGCGCTACGGCGACCTGCTGTTCGTGGTGCTGCGCCCCGCCCGCTACGTCGACGCGGTCGAGGTCGTGGAGATCGGCGAGGTGCACCTGTTCGTCGGGCCGGACTTCGTCATCACCGTGCGGCACGCGGAGGAACCCGACCTCGCCGCCGTCCGCAAGCGCCTGGAGGCCGATCCCGACCTGCTCCACCACGGCCCGCACGCGGTGCTCTACGCCGTGCTGGACAAGGTCGTCGACGACTACGCCCCCGTGCTCGACGGGCTGCAGGACGACATCGACGAGATCGAGGTCCAGGTCTTCGGCGGCGACCCCGGCGTCTCCAAGCGCATCTACACCCTCACCCGCGAGGTGATCGAGTTCCAGCGCGCGGTGGAGCCGCTGCAGGAGCTGTTCACCGAGCTGCGCGAGCGGCTCAAGGAGAACGCGGGCGCGTCCGACCTGGAGCTGCGCCGGGCCCTGCGCGACGTCGCCGACCACGCCACCCGCGTCATGGAGCGCATCGAGGGGTTCCGGCAGCTGCTCACCAACATCCTCACCGTCAACGCCGCGCTGGTCGGGCAGCGGCAGAACGAGGAGATGGCCCGCATGACCCAGGCGGGCTACGACCAGAACGAGCAGGTCAAGCGCATCTCGTCGTGGGCGGCGATCCTGTTCGCCCCCACGCTGGTGGCGTCGATCTACGGCATGAACTTCGACGTCATGCCGGAGCTGCACTGGGCGCTGGGCTACCCGTTCGCGGTGCTGCTCATGGTGCTGCTGGGTACCGGCCTCTACCTGAGCTTCAAGCGCCGCGGCTGGCTCTGATCAGAGCCCGCGGGGCCGGGGTTGGCAGCGGGGGCAGCTGAAGCTGCTGCGGTTCATGAAGCTCTCCCGCCGGATCGGGGTGCCGCAGCGGCGGCAGGGCCGGTCGGCCTGGCCGTAGGCGTCGAGCGAGCGGTCGAAGTAGCCCGAGGCCCCGTTGACGTTGACGTAGAGCGCGTCGAACGAGGTGCCGCCGGCGTCCAGCGCCGCGTCCATCACCTCGGCGGCCGCGGCCAGCACGGTCCGGCCCTGCGCCCGGGTCAGCTTCTCCGTGGGCCGCTCGCCGTGCAGCCGCGCCCGCCACAGCGCCTCGTCGGCGTAGATGTTGCCGATGCCGGAGACCACGGTCTGGTCGAGCAGCGCGCGCTTGAGCCCGGTGCGGCGGCGGCGGATCCCGGCGACGGCGGCGTCGAGGTCGAACGCGGGGTCCATCGGGTCGCGGGCGATGTGCCCGACGGGTTCGGGCAGCCGGTCCGGCCCGACGACGGGGTGCAGCGACAGCCCCCCGAACGTGCGCTGGTCGACGAACCGCAGCTCCGGGCCGCCGTCGGCGAACCGCAGGCGGACGCGCAGGTGCTTCTCGTCGGGCCGGCCGTGGTCGGCGACGAGCATCTGCCCGCTCATGCCCAGGTGGGCGAGCAGCGCCTCGTCGCCGTCGAGGTCGAGCCACAGGTACTTGCCGCGGCGGCGCGCCGCGGTGATCGTGCGGCCGGCGAGGCGGGCGGCGAAGTCCGGGCCGCCCGCGACGTGCCGGCGGACCGCCCGCGGATGGGCGACGTCGACGGCGGCGACGGTGCGGTCCAGCACGTGGTCGGCCAGCCCGCGCCGGACGACCTCGACCTCGGGGAGCTCGGGCACGCGCGCGTCAGGAGGCGGCGGAGCTGCCGGTGGCGGCCTCGGCCGTCAGCGTGCGCCAGGCCAGCTCGGCGGCCTTCTGCTCCGCCTCCTTCTTCGTGCGCCCGTCGCCGGAGCCGAGGTCGCGACCGGACACCACCGCGGTGGCGGTGAAGACCTTGAGGTGGTCGGGCCCGTCCTCGGTGATGCGGTACTCGGGCACGCCGAGGTCGGCGGCCGCGGTGAACTCCTGCAGGCTCGTCTTCCAGTCCAGGCCCGCGCCGAGCAGCGGGGCGCCGACGAGCAGCGAGTCGAACAGCCGGTGCACGACGTCGCGCGCCGTCTCCAGGCCGTGGTCGAGGTACACCGCGCCGATCAGCGCCTCGGTGGCGTCGGCGAGGATGCTCGACTTCGTGCGCCCGCCCGTCATCTCCTCGCCGCGGCCGAGGTAGAGGTAGGCGCCGAGCCCCTCGGGGCCCATCGTCTCGGCCACACCGGCCAGCGCGTGCATGTTGACGACGCTCGCGCGCAGCTTCGCGAGCTGCCCCTCCGGCAGGTCGGGGTGCTCGAGGTAGAGCCGCTCGGTGACGACGATCGACAGCACCGAGTCGCCCAGGAACTCCAGGCGCTCGTTGGTGGGCAGCCCGCCGTTCTCGTAGGCGTAGCTGCGGTGGGTCAGCGCGAGGACGAGGAGGTCCTCGCCGAGCCCGACGCCCAGCGCACGGAGCAGGGGCCCACGGTCCTCCGTGGGCCCCTGCTGGCCGTGTCCTGACACGAGGATCCGGGGATCAGGCCGGGCTGACGACCTGGCGGCCGTCGTACTGCCCGCACGTCGGGCAGGCGACGTGCGGCGGCTTGACGGCACGGCAGGCGCGGTTCGAGCAGGCGGCGAGCGTGGGGGCAGTGGCCTTCCACTGCGACCGACGCGAGCGCGTGTTCGACCGCGACATCCGGCGCTTCGGAACGGCCACGATGAATCTCCTAGCAGTGCTCGATTTCCGACTGGGGGTCTCAGTCGGCAGGCAGGCGCTCACGCAGAGCGGCCCAACGAGGGTCAAGTGTCTCATGCCCGTGGTCGGGCGCGAGGTCGGCCCACTTCTCGCCGCACTCGACGCACAGCCCGGCGCAGTCCGGGCGGCACAGCGGCGACAGCGGCAGGTCCAGTACCAGGGCGTCGCGGACGATCTGCTCGACGTCGACCTGGTCGTCGGCGACGCGCGGGAGCTCGTCGGCGTCGGTCGTCTCGTCGGTGACGCTGTCGGGGTAGGCGAACAGCTCGGCCAGCTCGACGGTGATCTCGTCGGTCAGCGGGTCGAGGCAGCGCGCGCACTCCCCCTCCAGCGACGCGTGCGCCGAACCGGAGACGTAGATGCCCTCGGTGACCGACTCCAGGCGGACGTCGAGGTCGACGGGGCTGCCCTCGGGCACGCCGATGGTCTCCAGGCCGAGCCGCTCGGGCTCGCCGGGTGCGGGGACGGTGCGGGTGTAGGACTTCATGGCGCCCGGTCGGCGCCCGAGCTCCCGGGTGCCGAAGACCCAGGGGCTCACGGGGCCGCGGGACGCGGGACGGTGTGCGCTCACCGCACCCAGGGTAGGCCCCCGCGCGACCGGGTACCGACCGGCGGCGCCCGTCAGTGCGGCGAGCCCTGCGCGGGCGGGCCCGGCGGGAGTGGACCGGGCGGCGGGGGCGGGCCGTCCGCCACCGACCGGTCGAAGCGGTCGGCGACCAGCGCGGCGAGCCCGAGGAACGCGTCGCGGGTACGGGGCCGCAGCCGCCCCAGCTCGACGCGGCCCCCGGTGGCCAGGTGCGGGTCGTGCGGGATCTCGACGACGGCGCGGCAGCGGGCGGCGAAGTGCTCCCGGATGCGCCCGGCGTCGACCTCGTCGCTGGTGCGGTCGCACGACAGCACCACCACGGCGGTGCGGGCGAGGTCGGGGTGGCCGTGGGCGAGCAGCCAGTCGAGGGTCTTGCTGGCCCGGCTGGCCCCGTCCACGGTGGGTGCGCCGACGATGATCACGCTGTCGGCCAGCGTCAGCGTGCCCTCCATCGCCGAGTGCACGAGCCCGGTGCCCGAGTCGGTGATGACGATGTTGAAGTACCGCGACAGCGCCGCGCTGATCTGCTCGTACTCGGTGCGGCTGAACGCGTCGCTCGACGCCGGGTCCTGTTCGGACGCCAGCACCTGCAGCCGTCCGGCGAGGCTGGTGTAGCGGGTGATGTCGGCCCAGGAGTGGATGCGGTCGATGTCGCGCAGCAGCTCCCGGACGGTCACCGAGGACTCGCCGGTGAGCCGGTCGGCGAGCGTCCCGGCGTCGGGGTTGGCGTCGAGGACGACGACCCGGTCGCCGCGGTGCTCGGCCAGCGCCAGCCCGAGGCACGTGGCCACGGTGGTCTTGCCGACGCCGCCCTTGATCGAGGTGACGGCGATGCGGTGCGTGGTCGACAGGGGCCGCCGCAGCCGGTGCACCAGCACCCGGCGGGTGCGCTCCAGCTCGCTCGGGCCCGGGTTGACCAGCCCGCCGCTGAGCCGGTGCACCACGGAGCGCCAGCCCTCCCGGGGCACGTCGGCGCGGCGGCGCACGATCATGTCGTCGGTGAGCTCACCGGCGGTGTGCCCGCCGTCCCCGAACCGCGTCTCCACCGCATCCCCCGCACCCGGCCCGCCCGGTGCGCGCTGCAGGCGATGCCCGTAGCGCTCCCACCAGCCCGCGGGGTCCGGTTCGACCCGTCGCGCCATGGCACGCAGAGTAGCGTGATCAACCCGGTGCGTGGCCGGGTTCGGGATCAGTCGATCAGGTCCATCCCGGTGCCGGTGCGGCCGTAGCCGGGGGCGGGCTGGCCCGGGGCGCCCTTGCCGCGCCAGAGCTGGCTGCGGCCCTGCCCGACGGTGCGCAGCGCCTTGCCCAGCGTGTCCTCGAACTCGGCGAGCTTCGCGTCGACGTAGGCGTCGCACTCCCGGCGCAGCCGCTCGGACTCGGCCTCCGCCGCGTCGACGACCCGCGCCCCCTCGGCGTGCGCGGTGCGCACCACCTCGGTCTGCGACACCAGCCGCGCCTGCTCGGCGAGCCCGTCGGTGGCGTACCGGTCGTAGGCGGCGCGCCCGGCCGCGTCGAGCCGCTCGGCCTCGGCGCGGGCCCGGTCGGTCAGCTCGGTGTACTGCCGGCGCCCCTCCCCCACCGCGCGCTCGGCCTCGTGGCGGGCCTGCGCAAGGGTCTGCTCCGCCTCGGCGCGCGCCTCCTCGACCAGCCGCGTCGCCTCGGCGTGGGCGTCGGCGAGCATCTGCTCGGCGTCGGACTGGGCACCCGATCGGGCCGCCTCGGCCTCCCGCTCGGCCTCGCCGACGATGTCGTCGCGGCGGTCGAGCACGTCCTGGGCGTCGTCGAGCTCGCCGGGGAGCGCCTCCCGCACGTCGTCGAGCAGTTCGAGGACGTCGCCGCGGGGGACCACGCAGTTCGAGGTCATCGGGACGCCCCGCGCCTCCTCGACGACGGTCACCAACGCGTCGAGTGATTCGAAGACCCGGTACACGCGGGCATCCTCCCACCGGGACACCGCCGGACGGCGTATTGGGCCCGGCCCCGCGTGTCAAGTTCCGATCGGGTGATCAGGCCCGTTCCGCGATGCGCTCCAGCAACCGCTGGTGTACCGCCCCGGGCAGCAGGTGGGCGACGTCGCCGCCGAAGGTGGCGACCTCCTTCACCAGCGAGCTCGCGATGAAGCTGAACTCGGGGCTGGTGGGCATGAACAGCGTGTCGACGCCGGAGAGGCGGTGGTTCATCTGCGCCATCTGCAGCTCGTAGTCGAAGTCGGACACGGCACGGATGCCCTTGACGATCGCGCGGATGTCCTGGGCCAGGCAGTAGTCGACGAGCAGGCCGTGGAAGGAGTCGACGCGGACGTTGGGCCACTGCTGCGCCTGCTCGGTGAGCATCTCGATCCGCTCCTCGAGCGTGAACATGCCCTTCTTGGACTTGTTCACCAGCACCGCGACGACCACCTCGTCGAACAGCGGGGCGGTGCGCCCGATGATGTCGAGGTGACCGTTGGTGACGGGATCGAACGAACCGGGGCAGACCGCGCGCCTCATGCCCGGGACCCTACCCGCCGGGCACGACCCGGCCGTGCGGAGTAGAAATCGACGCGTGCCCGTACTCGATCACGTCGTGACGACCGCCGACGGCGACTGCCCCGTGACCCTGCACCTGCCCGACGAGGGCTCCGGTCCGTGGCCTGCGGTGATCCTCTACCCCGACGCGGGCGGCACCCGCGAGACGATGCGCGCGATGGCCGACCGCCTCGCCGCCACCGGTGACGGCTACGCCGTGCTGCTCCCCGACGTCTACTACCGCACGCCCGGCTGGGCGCCGTTCGACCTGGCCACCGTCTTCACCGAGGACGAGGAGCGCGGGCGCCTGATGGGCATGGTCAAGAGCGTGACCGCGGCGCACTACCGCACCGACGTCGACGCGTACCTCGACTTCCTCTCCGCCGCGTCGGAGGTCTCCGGCGACGCCGTCGGGACCACGGGGTACTGCATGGGCGGGCGGGCCTCGCTGATCGTCGCCCCGCACCGGCCGGACCGGATCGCCGCCACGGCGTCGTTCCACGGCGGCGGGCTGGCGTCGGCCGAGGACCCGGACAGCCCGCACCTGAGGGCGGGCGAGATCCGCTCCACCGTCTACGTCGCGGGCGCCACCGACGACGGCTCCTTCGACGACGCCGCGCGCGACCGGCTGGAGCAGGCCCTCTCCGCGGCGGGCGTGACCCACACGATCGAGACCTACCCCGCCGCCCACGGCTTCGCGGTGCCCGACAACCCCACCTTCGACGAGGACGCGGCCGCGCGGCACTGGGCGGCGCTGGAGACCCTCTACGCGGAGGCCCTCCCCCGCGCGTGACCGTCCTGCTCCTGGTCGTCGCCGGGTTCGCCGCGGGGCTGTCCGGGTCGATCGCCGGGCTGGCGTCGCTGTTCTCCTACCCGGCGCAGCTCGCGGTCGGGCTGCCCGCCGTCACGGCGAACGTCACCAACACCGTGGCGCTCGCGTTCTCCACCGTCGGGCAGGTCGCCGGGTCGCGCCCGGAGCTGACCGGGCAGTGGCCGGTGCTGCGCCGCCTCGCCCCGATCACGCTGGTCGGCGGCGCCACCGGGGCCGCGCTGGTGCTGGTGACGCCGCCGGAGACGTTCGAGCGGATCGTGCCGTTCCTCGTCGGCGGGGCGGCGGTCGTCCTGCTGTTCCAGCCCCGGATCCGGGCGGCCGCCGAGCGCCGCGGGGCGCCCGAGGCCGGGCCGTCCGTGCTCGTCGGGATGTTCCTGGTCGCCGTCTACGGCGGGTACTTCGGGGCCGCGGCGGGCGTGCTCATGCTCGCGCTGGTCCTCATCGGGCTGCCGGTGTCGCTCGCCCGCGGCAACGCGCTCAAGGCCGTGCTGCTGGGGATGGCGAACGCCGTGGCCGCGGTCGGGTTCGTGGTGCTCGGCGTCGTCGCGTGGTGGGCGGTGCCGCCGCTGGCGATCGGGGTGGCGCTGGGCGGCTGGTGCGGTCCGCAGATCGTGCGCCGGCTGCCCGCGGGGCCGCTGCGCGTCGGCATCGCGCTCGCCGGGCTCGGGCTCGCCGTCGGGCTGGCCGCGCAGGCCTACTGAGCCTCCCCGGCCCGGGGTTCACCGGTGAACAGCACGGTCTCGCCGTAACGCCGCCGGCGGACCGCGACGAGCGGGTCGGGCCAGGCGAACGACCCGCCGTCGCGTCCCCGCCCGGCCCGGCGCTCCACGACGACGAGGGCGTCGGCCGCGAGCCACCCGTGCCCCGCGGCCGCGGACAGCCAGCGGGCGACCTCGTCGTCGGGGACGTCGTAGGGCGGGTCGACGAGCACCACGTCGTACGCCCGCGGGGCCGCGGCGCCCAGCACGGTGCCCGCCGGCGCCACCCGCACCTCCGCGCCGGGCAGCCCGAGCTCGGTGACGTTGCGCCGCAGCACGGCCGCCGCCCGCCGGTCGGACTCCACGAGCAGCGCGTGCGCCGCCCCCCGCGACAGCGCCTCCAGCCCGAGCGCCCCCGATCCCGCGCACAGGTCGAGCACCGCGGTGCCGTCGAGGCCGGGGTCGTGCTCCAGCGCGCTGAACAGGGCCTCGCGGACGCGGTCGGACGTGGGCCGGGTGCCCGACGGGGGGACGGCGAGCCGCCGCCCGCCCGCCGTGCCGGCGATGACCCGGGTCATGCGGCGCCGCCGCCCGTCACTCCAGCTCCAGCAGCAGGTCGCCGCCCTCCACCTGCTGGACCTTGCCGATCGCGAGCCGGCCCACGGTGCCGCCCTGCTGCGCGGTGATCGAGGCCTCCATCTTCATCGCCTCGATGGTGGCGACGGTCTGGCCGGAGGAGACCGCGTCGCCCTCCTCCACCTGCAGCGTGACGACGCCGGCGAACGGGGCCGCGACGTGGCGGTCGTTGCCCCGGTCGGCCCGCTCCGCGGCCTTGACGTCGGTGGAGACGGACTCGTCGCGCACCGCCGTCGGCCGCATCTGCCCGTTCAGGGTGGCGAGGACGGTGCGGTAGCCGCGCTCGTCGGGCTCGGAGATCGCCTCCAGCTCGATGAGCAGCGTGACGCCCTGCTCCAGCTCGACGATGTGCTCCCTCTCGGGCTCCAGCCCGTAGAGGAAGTCCTTGGTCGAGAGCACCGAGGTGTCGCCGTAGGCCTCCTGGTGGGCCTCGTACTCCTTCGTCGGCGCCGGGAACAGCAGCCGGTTCAGCGTGACCCGGCGCTCCTCGCGCAGCCCGCGGCGGTCCTCGATCGACAGCTCGACGGTCTCCTTCTCCGGTGAGCGGCCCTCCAGCGCGCGGGTGCGGAACGGCTCGGGCCAGCCGCCGGGCGGGTCACCCAGCTCGCCGCGCAGGAACCCGATCACCGAGTCGGGGACGTCGAACTTGCCCGGCTCGGCCTCGAAGTCGGCCGCCTCCACCCCGGCGCCGACGAGGTGCAGCGCGAGGTCGCCCACCACCTTCGACGACGGCGTGACCTTCACCAGCCGCCCCAGCATCCGGTCGGCCGCCGCGTACAGGTCCTCGATCAGCTCGAAGCGGTCGCCCAGGCCGAGCGCGATCGCCTGCTGGCGCAGGTTGGACAGCTGCCCGCCGGGGATCTCGTGGTGGTAGACCCGCCCCGTCGGCGACGCCAGGCCCGACTCGAACGGCGCGTACACCTTGCGCACGGCCTCCCAGTACGGCTCCAGGTCGCCGACCGCGGCCAGCGAGAGCCCGGTGGCGCGCTCGGTGTGGTCGGTGGCCGCGACCAGCGCCGACAGCGACGGCTGCGACGTCGTCCCGGCCATCGACGCGACCGCCGCGTCGACCGCGTCGACGCCGGCGTCGATCGCCGCGACCAGCGTGGCGAGCTGGCCGCCCGCGGTGTCGTGGGTGTGCAGGTGCACCGGCAGGTCGAAGCGCTCGCGCAGCGCGCCGACCAGCTTCTTCGCCGCGGGCGGGCGCAGCAGCCCGGCCATGTCCTTGATCGCGAGCACGTGCGCGCCCGCGTCGACGATCTGCTCGGCCAGGCGCAGGTAGTAGTCGAGCGTGTAGAGCTGCTCGCCCGGCTCGGACAGGTCGCCGGTGTAGCAGAGCGCGACCTCCGCGACCGCCGTCCCGGTCGCGCGCACCGCGTCGATCGCGGGACGCATCTGGTTGACGTCGTTGAGGGCGTCGAAGATCCGGAAGATGTCCATCCCGGACGCCGCGGCCTCCTCGACGAAGGCGTCGGTCACCTCCGTCGGGTACGGCGTGTAGCCGACGGTGTTGCGCCCGCGCAGCAGCATCTGCGTGCAGATGTTCGGGACGGCCTCCGACAGGGCCGCGAGCCGGTCCCACGGGTCCTCGTTGAGGAACCGCAGCGCCACGTCGTAGGTGGCGCCGCCCCAGCACTCCAGGCTGAGCAGCTCCGGGGCCGTGCGCGCGACGTACGGGGCGACGGCGAGCAGGTCGCGGCTGCGCACGCGGGTGGCCAGCAGCGACTGGTGGGCGTCGCGGAACGTGGTGTCGGTGACGGCCACGGCCGTCTGCTCGCGCAGCCGCCGCGCGAACCCCTCCGGTCCCAGCTCGCGCAGCTGCTGGCGCGAGCCGGCCGGGGCGGGCGTGGACAGGTCGCAGGCCGGGAGCTTGTCGACGGGCTCGACGACCTCGGGCCGCGCCCCGTTCGGCCGGTTCACCGTGATCTCGGCCAGGTAGTTGAGGATCCGCGTGCCGCGGTCGGCGGGCCGCCGCGCGCTGAGCAGCTGCGGGCGCTCCTCGATGAAGCTGGTGGTGACCCGCCCCTCCTGGAAGTCCGGGTCGGCCAGCACCGCGGCGATGAACGGCAGGTTCGTCGACACGCCGCGGATGCGGAACTCCGCGATCGCCCGCCGGGCGCGGCGCACCGCGTTGGGGAAGTCGTGGCCGTTGCAGGTGAGCTTGACCAGCATCGAGTCGAAGTGCGCGCTGACCTCGGCGCCGGTGTGGGTCGTGCCGCCGTCGAGGCGCACGCCCGGCCCGCCCGGGGAGCGGTAGTTGCTGATCGTCCCGGTGTCGGGGCGGAAGCCGTTGGCCGGGTCCTCGGTCGTGACGCGGCACTGCAGCGCGGCACCGGTGCAGGTGATCTCGTCCTGGGTCAGGCGCAGCTCGGGCAGCGTCTTCCCGGACGCGATGCGCAGCTGGGCGATGACCAGGTCGCGGTCGGTGACCTGCTCGGTGACGGTGTGCTCCACCTGGATGCGCGGGTTCATCTCGATGAACACGTGCTCGCCGCGCTCGTCGAGCAGGAACTCCACCGTGCCCGCGTTGACGTAGCCGATGGCCTTCGCGAACTTCACCGCGTCGTCGCAGATCCTGGCCCGGATCTCCGGGTCGAGGTTCGGGGCCGGCGCGATCTCGATGACCTTCTGGTGGCGCCGCTGCACCGAGCAGTCGCGCTCGTAGAGGTGCGCGACGTTGCCCTCGGCGTCGGCGAGGATCTGCACCTCGATGTGGCGGGGGTTCACCACCGCCTGCTCGACGAACACCGTCGCGTCGCCGAAGGCCGACTCCGCCTCGCGCATCGCCGCCTCGACGGCGTCGCGCAGGTCGCCCGGCTCCTGGACGCGCCGCATCCCGCGCCCGCCGCCGCCCGCCACGGCCTTCACGAAGACCGGGAAGCCGATCTCGTCGGCCGCGGCCACGAGCGCGTCGACGTCGGTGCCCGGCTCGGAGGACTCCAGCACGTTGACGCCGGCCTCGCGGGCCGCGGCGATCGCGCGCGACTTGTTGCCCGTCAGGTGCAGCACCGACGACGGCGGCCCGACGAACGTGATCCCCGCGTCGGCGCACGCCTGCGCGAGGTCGGGGTTCTCCGACATGAACCCGTAGCCCGGGTAGATCGCGTCGGCCCCGGCCTTGCGCGCCGCCGCGATCACCTCGTCGACCGACAGGTAGGCGCGCACGGGATGCCCCGGTTCACCGATCTGGTAGGACTCATCGGCCTTCGCCCGGTGCAGGGAGTTGCGGTCCTCGTACGGGAACACCGCGACGGTCGACACCCCGAGCTCGTACGCGGCCCGGAACGCCCGGATCGCGATCTCTCCGCGGTTCGCGACCAGCACCTTGCGGAACACGGCGGCCCCTCTCGTGATCGTTGGTGCGCAGAACCTACCCGGGCGCACCCGATCGGACCCGTGGGAATCTCACGATGGATCGGGTACCAAGGAGGTGTGGGACACCGCCGGCACTCCACCCGACACGACGCGAGGCGTCATCCCGCGGCGTTCGCCGAGGGCAGGCGGCTGCGCCACGACGCGGAACGCCGGCGTCGCGAGCGGCACCTCACCCGGCGCCACCGCCCGGTGTCCCGCCGGGTGCTGCCGTGGCTGCTGCTCATGCCGTTCCTGTTCACCGGGGTGCTCTCGGTCGTCGCGCTGGTGCTCGCCACCACGTTCGCGATCGGCCTGACGGTCGCCGCCGCCGCCCCGCTCCTGCTCGCCGGCGGGATCGCGTTCCACGTCGTGCGGCGCCGGTTCCGGGCCCGCTCGGCCGGCACGGCCCCGCTGCCCGCCCGTCCCGCGGCCCGCCGCCGGCCCGACCTCGTGTGGGGCCACGCGCGCGACCGCTTCCGCACCCTGGCCGCCGCGTACGCCGCCCACGAGTGCGACCCGATGGCGGTGCTGCGCCTGCCCGCGCTGTCCGACGTCACCGTCCCGAGCACCGGCCGGTTCGTGGACGCCTTCGCCCACGCCCAGGCGCTGGAGTCCGACGCCTACCCCGGCGACGACCACGCCGGCCGGTTCGTCACGGCCGTCGACGCCGCGGAGCGCGCCTGGCGCGCCGCCCGCGGGGCCGCGGAGCGCATCCGGCTCGCCGGGCTGACGCCGGCCGAGCGCTCCACGGTGGAACGGGTGATCAAGCTGCTCACCACCGCCCGCGACTCCGACCACGAGCCCGAACGGCTCAGCGCCTACGCCCTCGCCCGCGCCGAGCTCGCGAAGCTCGACGCCGCCGGCACGATCCACCTGCCCCGAACCGCCCGTGCCGCCCTGGACGACGCCTCCCGGGGAGCACTTCCCGCCTGACCCATCGGGGTTGAAACGGTCCCGGACCGGACACCCCGTACGCGAGGCATCCCCTCACCGACCACGGAGGACCCCCATGCCCCTCACGCCCCGCGAGCAGAAGGCGCTGGACGCCATCGAGCAGGAGTTCGCCCAGCAGGACCCCGATCTGGCCGCCACGTTCGACGGCGCCCGGCCCGGCCGGGGTGCGCTGCCGTTCTGGCTGCCGCTGTCCTGGATCGCGCTGGCCGCGCTCGTCCCCGTGCTCGTGGTGCTCGCCGGCGTGCACGCGCTCGTCCCGGAGCTGCCCGCGCTGCTGACCGGCGTGCTCACCGTCGTCCTCGCCGGCGGGTGGGTCGTGTTCGCCGTCCGCACCGGCACGTCGCACCCCACGCCCGCCCCGAGCCCGACCGGTGGGTCCACCGACGTGCGGGTCTGAGCCTCAGACCTTGTCGAGGTACTCCGCCCGGTCGTCGGTGACGACCTCGCCGACCAGGGCGGCCAGGCCGGGGCTGTGCACGAGCCCCGGGTCGTGGGCCACGAGGTCGGCCGCGTAGACCTGCGCCTTCGCGATCACGTCCTCGTGCTTGAGCAGCGACAGCAGCCGGAGCCCCGAGCGGCGCCCGGACTGCAGCGCGCCCAGGACGTCGCCCTCGCGGCGCAGCTCCAGGTCGAGCCGGGCGAGTTCGAAGCCGTCGGTGGTGCCCTCGACGGCGGCCAGTCGCTCGCGGGCGGCCGTGGCCTCGGGCATCTCGGTGACCAGCAGGCACACCCCCGGCGCCGACCCCCGGCCGACGCGCCCGCGGAGCTGGTGGAGCTGGGACAGGCCGAAGCGCTCGGCGTCGAGGATGACGATCGCGGTGGCGTTGGGCACGTCGACCCCCACCTCGATGACGGTGGTGGCCAGCAGCACGTCGAGCTCGCCGCGCTCGAAGGACCGCATCACGGCGTCCTTCTCGTCCGACGGCAGCTTGCCGTGCAGGATCCCCAGCCGCAGGCCCTCCAGGGCGCCCTCGGCCAGCCGCGGGGCGATGTCGAGGACGGCGAGCGGCGGGCGGCGGGCCTCGTCGCTCGCGTCGTCCGGCGGCGGCTCGGAGTCGTCCTCGGCCCTGGCGCTCTCCCCCACCCGCGGGAACACGACGTAGGCCTGGTGGCCCTTCGCCACCTCGTCGCGCACCCGGCGCCACACGCTCGCGAACCACTGCGGCTTCTCGGCCAGCGGCACCACGGAGGTGGCGATCGGTGAGCGCCCGCGGGGCAGCTCGCGCAGCGAGGACACCGTGAGGTCGCCGTAGACCGTCATCGCGACCGTGCGCGGGATCGGGGTGGCCGTCATGACCAGCATGTGCGGCGCCCGGTCCCCGCGCCCGCGCAGCGCGTCGCGCTGCTCCACGCCGAACCGGTGCTGCTCGTCGACGACGACGAGCCCGAGGTCGGCGAACCCGACGCGGTCCTGGATCAGCGCGTGGGTGCCGACCATGATCCCGGCCTCGCCGGACTGCGCGTCGAGCAGCGCCTGCTTCTTCGCCCGCGCCCCCAGCGACCCGGTGAGCAGCGTGACGCGGGTGGCCCGCTCGGCCGCCCCCAGCTCGCCGCCCTGCGCGAGCGGGCCGAGCATCGCCCGCAGCGACCGCGCGTGCTGCGCGGCGAGCACCTCGGTGGGCGCGAGCATCGCCGCCTGCTGCCCGGAGTCGACGACCTGCAGCATCGCCCGCAGCGCGATGATCGTCTTGCCCGCGCCGACGTCGCCCTGCACGAGCCGGTTCATCGGGTGGGCGCGCCCGAGGTCGGCCGCGACCTGCGCCCCGACCTCCTGCTGCCCCGCCGTGAGCGTGAACGGCAGCGCGGCGTCGAACGCGTCGAGCAGCCCCCCGGCGACGGGCGGGCACCGCGGCGCCGGCCGCGCGGCGGTGGCCTGGCGGCGCAGCGCGAGCGCGAGCTGCACGCCCAGCGCCTCGTCCCAGACCAGGCGGTGGCGGGCGGCGTGGATGTCGGCCTCGACCTCCGGCACGTGGATCCGCCGCAGCGCGCGCCCCAGCTCCGTCAGCTTCTCCCGGTCGCGGATCTTCGGGGGCAGCGGATCGGTCGGGTCGTCGAGCATGTCGAGGACGATCCGCACGCACTTCGCGATCACCTGCGAGCCGAGCTTGCCGGTGGCCGGGTAGACCGAGAGGAACGGGCGGACCTCGTCGGTCTCGTCGAGCGGCTCGAACTGCGGGTGCGTGAGCTGCAGCTTCTGGTTGAACATCCCGACCTTGCCCGAGAACACCGCCCGCACGCCGGGGTACACGAGGTGCTTGACCTTGTGGGCGTTGAAGAACGTGCAGTCGAGCGAGCCGCCCGACTCGTCGCGCAGCACGACCTGCAGCATCGTGCCCCGCCGCGCCCGCATCTCGCGGGTGGTGGTCTTCTCCACCTGCGCGACGAGCGTGGCGTGCTCCCCCAGCTCCAGCCCCGTGATCGGCGTGAGCTTGCCGCGGTCGACGTAGCGGCGCGGGTAGTGCCGCACCAGCTCGCCGACGGTGCTGATCTCCAGCTGCGCGGCCAGCAGATCGGCCGACTTCCGCCCGATCAGCGGCTCCAGCGCCGAGTCGAGATCGACGTTCACTCCACTCCCAACACGATCGGATGGTCGGTCTGCCCGCCCCGGTGGACCACGACGTCGACCTCGGGGTGGGTGCGCCGCAGGTCGGCGGCCAGTCCCTCGCCCAGCTCGTCGGCGGCCCCCTCCCCGAGCAGCGCCGTGACGATCTCGCCGCCCGCGGTGAGCATGCGGTGAGCCAACCACAGGGCACCGACAGCCAGGTCCGGCGCGATGAGCACGACCTCGCCGTCGGACAGGCCCAGCACCTCGCCGGGCTCGCAGCGCCCCACCCACGTCATCGCCTCGGTCTCGGCGACGACGAGCGACGCGGTGCGGGTGAGCGCGGCGGCCTCCGCCATCGCGACGACGTCGTCGGCCGCGCGCCGCTCCGGGTCGTGCACCGCGAGCGCGGACAGCCCCTGCAGCACCGACGCCGTGGGCAGGACCTGCACCTCCTGGCCGTCGCGCCGGGCCGCCGCCGCGGCGCGCTCCGCGACCTCGTAGAGCTCGATGTCCGACGGCAGCAGGACGACGTGCCGCGCGCGGGTGGCGACCAGCGCCCGGTGCACGGCCCCGTCGTCGACGGCGTCGGCGCGGGCCAGCACGTCGGCCCCCGCCGACCGGGCCAGGTCGGCCAGCTCCGCCCCCTCCGCGACGAGGACGACGGCGCGGCGGCGGTCGAACCGGTCGGGGGCCGGCGCGAGCTGGTCGGCGAAGCGCACCACGGTGATCCGGTACGGCCGCCCGGCGACGACGCCCGCCTCGATCGCCGCCCCGACGTCGGTGCAGTGCACGTGGACGTTCCAGGTGCCCGCCCCGTCGCCGACGACCGCCACCGAGTCGCCCAGCTCGTCGAGCTCCCCGCGGAGCACGGCGACGGCCTCGTCGGGGGCGTCGAGCAGGTACATGACCTCGTAGTCGAACGCCGAGCTGCCCGACTCCCGCGCGGCGACGAGCGCGTCGCGGCCGCGGGTGGGCCCCCGCTCCCCCGCCGGCTCGGGCACCCCGACCCCGGAGCGGCCGCTGGCCAGCGTCGCGAGGGCGTCCAGGACGAGGTAGAGGCCCATGCCCCCGGCGTCGACGACCCCGGCGCGGGCCAGCTCGGGCAGCTGCCCCGTGGTCTCGCGCAGGGCCTCGCGGGCCGCGTCGGCGGCCGCGACGGCCACGGCGTCGAGCCGGTCGGAACCGACCGCAACCGAGGCGACGGCGGCCGCGGACAGCACCGAGAGCACCGTGCCCTCGCGGGGCCGGGTGACCGCGGCGGTGGCGAGCCGGTGCGCGCGGCCCAGCCCGTCGGCCAGCACCTTCCCGCCCGCGGACGGCCCGGCCTTGGCCGCGACGGCGTCGGCGACCCCGCGCAGCACCTGGGAGAGGATCACGCCGGAGTTGCCGCGGGCCCCGATCAGCGCGCCGCGGGCCAGCGCCGCCGCCACCTGCGGCTCGCCCCGGCCGACCGCGTCGAGGGCGGCCCGCATGGTGAGCAGCAGGTTGGTGCCGGTGTCGCCGTCGGGCACCGGGAAGACGTTGATCCGGTCGATCTCCGCGCGGTGCCGCTCCAGCGACCCCACCGCGGCCTTCGCCCAGCCGGTGAGCAGGGCGGCGTCGAGGATCGGGGGCACGTCGGCGAGCGTAGTGACCGGGGGGTGTGCGCCGCCCGGGACGCCGCAGGTATCCTCGTGATTCACGACCGGGGCATCCCGGCGTTTCCCCGATTCGAGGAGTTCGACGTGGCTGCCGTCTGCGACGTCTGTAGCAAGGGTCCGGGCTTCGGCATGTCCGTCTCGCACTCGCACCGCCGCACCAACCGCCGCTGGAACCCGAACATCCAGACCGTTCGGGCCCGTCTCACCACCGGTGGCAACCGTACCCGCCTCAACGTGTGCACCTCCTGCCTGAAGGCCGGCAAGGTCGCGCGCGCCTGAGCGCACACCGACGCACCGACGACGGCACCCCCGCCACGGCGGGGGTGCCGTTCGCCGTCTGCGGGGCGGATCAGGCCGGGACGACCGTCGTGCACGGGCGTGCTCATGGGGACTCCTGGACGGGGGTGGGGACCGGGTCAGCGGGTGGGCCGGGCGGGACCGGGGCCTGCCGCAGCAGCCCGGGCAGGTCGGTGCCGCCGGTCCGCAGGCGGGCGTGCAGCAGCAGCGAGCCCAGGGCGGAGAGCGTGAGGTGGCGGGCGCGCGCCGCCGGGTCCCGGCTGGGCCGCACCGTGCCGGCCGCGACACCCGCGGCCAGGTAGCCCTCGGCGTCGGACACCATCTGCTCGACGAACGCGGCGGCCAGGTCCCCACCGGCCTGCAGCGCCTGCAGGACGTACGCGGCGAGCCGGGCGTGCTCCTCGACGGCCGCGAGCCGGGCGAGTGCCGCCGCCGGGCTGCCCGTGACGGCGTCGGTCTCGGCCTCGCGGATCCGGCGCAGCACGTGCTCGTCGCACGCGGCGCGCAGCCCGTCCTTCGGCCCGAAGTGGTGGTTGAGCACGCCGGGGCTGACCCCGGCCCGGGCGGCCACGGCGCGCACCGGCGCGTCGAACCCGGTGCTGCCGAACACCTCGACCGCGGCGTCGCGGATGCGCGCGCGGGCGGTGAGGTCTCCGGTGCCGGCCGCCGGTGCTGAACGCATGTTCAGCGCGTGTTCAGTGCCGCGGCAAGGGCCGTTCCCCGCGGCCGGTCCGGGCGGCGGGCCGCCCGGCGCTACGGCAGCTTCCAGTCGACGGGTTCGCCGCCGATCTCCTCGAGCAGGTCGTTGGCGCGGCTGAACGGCTTGGAGCCGAAGAACCCGCGGTCGGCGCTCATCGGGCTGGGGTGGGCCGACTCCACCAGCGGCACGTCGACGAGCAGCGGGGCGAGGTTGCGGGCGTCGCGGCCCCACAGGATCGCCACCAGCGGCTCCCCGTCGCGGTCGACGAGTGCGCGGATCGCCTGCTCGGTGACCTTCTCCCAGCCCTTGTCCCGGTGCGATCCCGGGTTGCCCGGCTCCACCGTGAGCACGCGGTTGAGCAGCAGCACGCCCTGCTCGGCCCACGGCGTGAGGTCGCCGGTGGCCGGCGTCGGGTGGCCGAGGTCGTCGCTGTACTCGCGGAAGATGTTGGCCAGCGAGCGCGGCACCGGCTTCGTCTCCGGCGCCACCGAGAACGACAGCCCGATCGCGTGCCCCGGCGTCGGGTACGGGTCCTGGCCGACGATCAGCACGCGCACGGCGTCGAAGGGCTGGGTGAAGGCGCGCAGGATGTTCGCCCCGGCCGGCAGGTAGCGCCGCCCGGCCCCCATCTCGGCGCGCAGGAACTCCCCCATGTCGGCGATCACCGGGGCGACGGGCTCCAGGGCCTGCGCCCACCCCGCCTCGACGACCTCGTGCAACGGCTTGGCCATCTCAGCCCTCCAGTCGACGGAGCTCGGCGCGGAACCGCTTCCCGCGACGGACGTAGGACGTGGCGGCGTAGGCGGTGGCGTCGGCCGGCACCTCGAAGCCCTCGCGCACCCGCGCCGGGATCCCCAGCGCCATGGTCCGCGGCGGAATCTGCGCCTTCGGCGACACCACGGCCCCGGCGGCGACGATCGCGCCCTCGCCGACCGTGGCCCCGTTGAGCACCACCGACCCGGACGAGACCAGCGCGCGGTCGCCGATCGTGGCGCCCTCGATGTGCACGTTGTGGCCGACCGTCACCTCGTCGCCGATGATCGTCGGCCGCTCCAGCGTGGTGTGGATGATCGACCCGTCCTGGATGCTCGTGCGGGCGCCGACGACGATGTGGCCGTCGTCGCCGCGGAGCACCGCCGTGGGCCACACCGACGACTCGGCGCCGATCGTCACGTTGCCGATCACGACGGCGTCCGGGTGGACGTAGGCGTCGGGATGGATGTCGGGCTCGACGTCACCGAGCGCGTAGAGGGGCACCGGGTCACCCTATGACGGCGGGGGTTCCGGTCCCTCGCGCGGCATCCGCGGCGCCAGCTCGTCGACGACGAGCAGCCGGGGCTGCACCGACCCGCCGTTGTACGCCGACCGCCCGACGAGCTGCGCGATGACCGGCGCGGTGATCAGCTGGAACACCGCGACGAGCAGCAGCGTGACCGCGCTGTCGAGCGGCACCCGCAGCGCGGCCCCGGCGAGGATGAGGAACAGCCCGAGCGTCTGCGGCTTCGTGGCCGCCTGCATCCGGGACAGGACGCTGGGCAGGCGGACCAGGCCGATCGCCCCCAGCAGGCACTGCGTCGCACCGGCCAGCAGCAGGACCGCGGACAGGACGTCCGTGACGGCGGCGGGGATCACCGGTGCCACTCCCTTCGCTCGGCCAGCCGCGCGGCCGTGGCGGACCCGACGAACGCCAGCAGGGCGAACGCCACCAGCAGCGGGATGTTCGAGCCGTCGCGGAAGTACGCCACGTACACCGCGGTGGCCCCGATGATGAGGACGACGAACACGTCGAGGGCGGCGATCCGGTCGAGCGTGTCGGGGCCGCGGAACAGGCGCACGAGCGTGAGCAGACCGGCCAGGACCATGATCCCGAGCACGATCACGTAGACGGTGTCCATCAGCGCGAGCACGCCCTCTCCAGCTCCAGAGCCGCCGCGTGCTCCTCCGGTGTGCCGAAGGCCGCGAGCACCCGCCGCTGGATGCCCAGCGCGGACCGGCGGGCCGTCTCGACCCCCGCGGCGTCGCGCGGCCCGACGACGTAGATGTACCAGCGGCTCTGCCGCAGGTCCATCTGCAGGACCAGCGTGCCCGGCGTGAGCGTGTAGGCCCCCGCGACGAGCGCGACGACGCGGTCGGAGCTGCTCAGCAGCGGCAGGTCCAGCACCGCGCCGAGCGTCCGCGGCCCGTGCCGCAGCGTCTGCCGGCTCACCTCGGCCGAGGACACCACCAGGTCGCGCGCGAGGAACCCGACCAGCCGCAGCAGCGCCAGCGGCCGCACGGGCAGCCGTCCCTCGACCGCGCCCGGCCGCCAGATCCCGGTGATCACGTACCCGACCACCACCCCGCCGACGATCGTCAGCAGCGTGAACGACCCCCACAGCAGCACCCACACCAGCGTCAGCCACGCCACGCTCAGCGCCCGGTTCATCGCTCCGCCCCCAGCACCGCGGCGATGTAGGGCTCGCGGTCGAGCAGGTCGACCCCGGCCCGCCCGGTGACCGACGTCAGCGGCCCGGCGAACGCCGCGATCGCCAGGCTCACCACGACCAGCCCGGCCGTGGCCGCGAACATCGGCGTGGGCGTGCGCGACGTGCCCACCAGCACCTCGTCGTCGGGATCGTCGTCGGGCAGCGCGGCCTTCGGCTCGCCCCAGAACACGCGCACCCACACCCGGGCCAGGGCGTAGAGGGTGAGCAGGCTGGCCACGACCACCACCCCGGCGACGACGGTGGGCCACAGCCCGGCCGCCGCGCCGGCCTGCAGCAGCGCCAGCTTCGCGACGAACCCGGCCGTCGGCGGCACGCCCGCGAGCGTGAGCGCGGGGACGGCGTAGAGCGCGGCGAGCCACGGCGCCGTGCGCAGCAACCCGCCCATCTCGTCGAGCAGGACGGTGCCGGTGCGCCGGGTGATCAGACCGCTGACCAGGAACAGCGTGGCCAGCACCGTGATGTGGTGCGCGGCGTAGAGCGCGGCGCCGGACACCCCGGCGGCGTCGAACACCGCGAGCCCGAACAGCATGAACCCGATGTGGCTGACCAGCAGGAACGACAGCAGCCGGTTCATGTCGTTCTGCGCGAGCGCCCCGAGCGCCCCGATCAGCATCGTGGCGGTGGCGATCACCAGCAGCAGCGCCCAGGGCTCCTCGCGGGGGAAGAGCAGCGTCTGGGTCCGCAGCATCGCGTAGAAGCCGACCTTGGTGAGCAGGCCCGCGAACAGCGCCGCGACCGGGCCGGGGGCGTTCGGGTAGCTGTCGGGCAGCCAGAAGTGCAGCGGCACCATCGCGGCCTTGATCCCGAACACCAGCAGCAGCATCAGGCCGAGGACGGTGGCCAGGCCGGGCGGCAGCAGCTCGACGCGGCCCGCGAGGTCGGCGAGGTTGACCGTGCCGGTGGCCGCGTAGACCAGCGCGATCGCGGTGAGGAACAGCAGCGAGGACAGCAGGCTGACCGTCACGTACGTCATCCCCGCGCGGATCTTCTTCGCGCTGGTGCGCCGGGTGATCAGGACGTAGGACGCGGTGAGCATGACCTCGAACGCCACGAACAGCGAGAACAGGTCGCCGACGAGGTAGGCGAGCGAGACGCCCGCCGACAGCATGAGGTACATGGGATGGAACGTGGTGCTGGCGGTGCCGCGGCCGTAGTCGGCGATGCGCTGGTCGATCGCGTAGACCAGCACCGCGAGCGTCACCAGCGTGGAGACCAGCAGCAGCAGCGCCGAGAGCCGGTCGGCCACCAGCGCGATCCCGACGGGCGCGGCCCAGCCGCCGAGCGAGGCGACCACCGGCCCGGACCCGTCGCTGACGACGAGCAGCACGCCGGCGATCGCCGACACCGCGAGGAGCACCACGATGCCGACGACGCGCTGCAGCGTGGGCGAGCGGCTCCCGATGACGGTCACGGCCGCGCCGAGGATCGGCAGCAGCACGGGGAGGGCGAGCAGCCACGCGTACGGGCTCGTGTCGACGGCGGGGTTCACCGGGCCGCCGTCTCGAGGTCGTCGTCGGCCTCGTCGTCGTCGGTCCCGTCGTCGTCGGACGGGCGGTCGCGGTCGGCGTGGTCGTGGTCCTCGTCCAGCGACGCCGACGGCATCCGCTGGGTGGCGATGCGGCGGTCCTCGACGTCGTCCTGCACCTCGTCGTGGCCGACCAGCACGAACGACCGGTAGCCCAGCGCCAGCAGGAACGTGGTGAGCGCGAAGGTGATCACCACCGCGGTGAGGGCGAGCGCCTGCGGCAGCGGGTCGGTGATGGCCCCCACGATGCCCGTGCCGAGCACCGGAGGGGCCCCGGGCGGGCCCGCGGCGATCTGCAGCAGCAGGTTGGTGCCGTGCCCGAGCACGACGACGCCGAGCAGCACGCGCATGAGCGAGCGCTGCAGCAGCAGGTAGAAGCCCGCGGCGAACAGGGTGCCGACCGTGAGCGCCATGATCACGTTGATGGTGGTCATCAGGGGCTCTCCCCCGCGTCGTGCATGTCGCGGTCGATGCCGGCGCCGAGCGAGCGCAGCAGGTCGAGCACCACGCCCACGATGAGGACGTAGACCCCGACGTCGAGGAACAGGCTGGTCTGCGTGGAGACGGTCCCGACCAGCGGCAGCGTCGTCTCCAGCTTCGCGCTGGACAGCACCGGAGCCCCCAGCGCCAGCGGCACCAGCGCCGTGAGCACCGAGATCGTGAGGCCGGAGCCGATCAGCACCGGCGGGCGCACCGACACCACCGCGCCGAGCCCGACGTCCCCGCCCGCGATGTAGCGCAGCACGAACGCCAGGCCCGCGACCAGCCCGCCGGAGAAGCCGCCGCCGGGCGAGTAGTGCCCCACCAGCAGCAGGTACAGCGAGAACACGAGCATCGTCGGGAACAGCGTGCGGGTGGCGACCTCGAGCAGCAGCGTGCGGTCGTGCCCGTCGCGGCAGCGCCCGGAGAGCAGCCAGCCCTCGACGGGGCGGTCCCACTCGTCGAACGGGACGGGATCGGTGTGGACGGGGTCGGTCATCCGAGCACGTCCTTCTCGTGGGAGGGGGTGCCGCTGCCGCTGCCGCGGCCCCGGTCGTAGCGGGTGGCGAGGACGAGGCTGGCGACGCCGGCCGCGGCGACGAACAGCACGCCGATCTCGCCGACGGTGTCGAGCGCCCGGAAGTCGACGATGATCGCGGCGACGATGTTGTCGGCCCCGGCGCCCTCGGGGGCCAGCGCCACGAAGTCGTCGCTGGCCGACGCCGGACCGACCCGGGCGCCGGACAGCACCACCGCCACCCCGGCGACGACGGTGCCGCCGACCGCGGCCAGCGCGGCCTTGAACACCTGCGAGCGCCGCGGGGACGCCTGCTCGGTGAAGTGCGACGGCAGCCGGCGCAGCACGAAGACGAACGCCACCAGCGACAGCGTCTCCACGAGGAACTGCGCGAGCGCGAGGTCGGGCGCGCCGTCGACGACGAACAGCCCGCCCACGCCGTAGCCGATGACGCCGACGAGCAGCACCGCGGTGAACCGGCGCCGGGCGCGCACCACCGCGACGGCGGCCACCACGACCGCGATCCCCAGCGGGACCTGCGCGATCTCGTGGTAGAAGACCTGGTCACCGGGCCACGTGCCGCCGACGATGGTGGCCGGGGCGAGGAACAGCACCACCACGGCCAGGATCGTGGCGAGGTAGGCGGGCAGGGAACCCACCTGCAACCGCCCGGTGACGCCGACGGCCACGCGCTCCAGGCCGGCCACCGTGTTCTCGTAGCCGTTCTGGGCGCTGAGCGGGCTGCGGTGCGCGAGCTTCTTCACGCGCCTGCGCTGCACGTGCAGGGCGAGACCGCCGCCGAGGGCGATCGCCGAGAACAGCAGCGGCAGGCCGAGGCCGTGCCACAGCGCGAGGTCGTAGTCGGCCTGCTCGGCGTCGACGGGCACGTACTGGTCGGCGTAGGGGCCCGCCAGCGCGTCGACGACGGGGGCGACGAGCCCGAGCGCGAGCCCGCCCAGCACGCACAGCCAGACCGGTGCGGTGAGCAGCGGCCCCGGCGCGTGCACCGGCGTCGCGTCCTTCCCTGCCTTGTCCGCGAACGCCCCCCACACGAACCGGGCGCTGTAGGCCGCGGTGAGCACCGAGCCGACGAGCAGCCCGATCGCGATCGCCCAGCTCCGCGCGCCCTCCTCGGCGATGAAGGCCTCGAACGCGGTCTCCTTGCCGATGAACCCGAGCAGCGGCGGCAGTCCGGCCATCGACGCCGCGGCGAGCACACCGGCGATCGCGAGGCCGGGCATCGACCGGCGCAGGCCCGAGAGCCTGCGCAGGTCGCGGGTGCCGGTGGCGTGGTCGATCGCCCCGACGATCATGAACAGCGGGGCCTTGAACAGCCCGTGCGCGAGCAGCATCCCGATGCCGGCCAGCGCCGCGATCCGCCCGCCCGCGCCGAACAGGACCATGAGGAAGCCGAGCTGGCTGACGGTGCCGAAGGCGAGCACCCGCTTGAGGTCGGTCTCGGCGAGCGCCCGCCAGCCGCCGACGAGCATCGTGCCCAGCCCGACGACGACGATCGGCACCCACCACACCGCGAGGTCGGCGAACCCGGGCGACAGGCGGGCCACCAGGTAGACCCCGGCCTTCACCATCGACGCCGCGTGCAGGTACGCGCTGACGGGGGTGGGCGCGACCATCGCGGCCGGCAGCCACGGGTGGAAGGGCAGCTGCGCCGACTTCGTGAACGCCCCGAGCAGGATCAGCAGCAGCGCCACCGGGACCATCCCGCCGCGCGGCGGGTCGGCGAGGATCTCCGAGATCCGGTACGTGCCCGCCGCCTCGCCGAGCAGCACGAACCCGAGCAGCATCGACAGCCCGCCCAGCACCGTGACCAGCAGCGCCTGCAGGGCCGCGCGCCTGCTCTCCCGCTTGTCGCCGCGCTGCCCCACGAGCAGGTACGACGTGATCGAGGTGAGCTCCCAGAACACGTACAGCGTCAGCAGGTCGTCGGCCAGGACGAGGCCGAGCATGACGCCCGCGAACGTGAGCACCAGCGCGGCCGAGCGGGTGGCCTCCTCCGACGTGGGTCCGAAGTAGCCCGCGCTGTAGACGAGGATCACCGCGCCGAGGCCGGAGACCAGCACGATCATCGCCAGCGCGAGCGCGTCGAGGCGGAAGCTCAGCTCCAGCCCGAGCGTCGGCGCCCAGGCCACCGACTCGGTGACCCCGGCCCCGAGCACGGTCCCCACCTGCGCCAGCGCCCACAGCAGGGTGACGGCGGGCAGCACGGCCGCCACGAGGAACGCGAGGCGGTGACCACGGGCGGAGGCCAGCGGGAGCAGCAGCGCCACGACGAGGTGGGCGACGACGAGCGCGAGCACGCCACTCCTCTCGGTCGGGGCCGGGCAGGCGTCACCGTCGTCGGCGTGGGGACACCGGCGACGGTCGGGGACTTGTTGACCACCACCCTACCGGCGGTGCTCGTCGGCTCCGAGCAGCGAACGACCCGTGAGGGGGCTCACGCTGATCTGCTGGAACGATTCAGAAGATCGACGCGCTGTACCTGACGTGACTGCTTCCACCACCTTCCGTCAGCTCCTCCGCCGCCTCGACGCCTGGACCCTCACGGTGTTCAACCCGCGCCTGCCCGCCGACACCCGGCGCTGACGCCCGCGCACCCGGCCGCCCGCGCACGTCCTGCGTGCGCGGGCGGCCGGTGCGTGCGCGGCCCGGTCAGCCCGTGATCGTCGGGCGCAGGCGCTGCCAGGTCACGAAGATCGCGGCGACGACGAGCATGCCGATGCCCGTCCACAGGTTGATGTCGACGCCGCCGGACTTCGCCAGCTGCTCGGGGCTGCCGCCGAACAGGCCGAGCAGGGTGAGGATCACGCCGTAGACGCCGAACAGCACGGCGATCACGGTGCGCAGGTCGAACAGCGAGCCGGCCGCGCTGCGCGGCGCGGCGGTCGGGGTGTTCTCGTCCGTCATCGGGTTGCCTCCCATGGCACGAGCGGGTCTCAGGGCACGAGCAGGTAGAGACCTGCGGTCAGGGCCAGGACGATCCCGCCGAGCAGCGCGGGCGAGCGGTACCAGCCGGCGTCCTCACCGGTGGTGGAGTGGCTGCGCTCCGCCTTGGAGGTGAGCGACCACACCAGCCCGACCAGCTCGGCGTCGGGCTTGGGACGGGTGAACGACGTGACGATGACCGCCACCACGATGCCGACGACGAACGCCGCGCTCGCCCCGACGAAGCTGCCCGCCTGCGACGACAGCTCGAGCACGCCGGTGCGGACGAGCACGTCGATCGTGACCGCGGCGATCGTGCCGGACACCAGGCCCGTCCAGCCCGCCGGTCCCGTCATCCGCTTCCAGAACAGCCCCAGGATGAAGATCGCGAACAGCGGGGCGTTGAAGAAGCTGAACAGGGCCTGGATGTAGTCCATGATGTTCTGGTAGCTGCCCGCCAGGAACGCGGTGCCGATCGCGAGCAGGCAGCCGACGATCGTCACGGTGCGCCCCACCCGCAGGTAGTAGGCGTCCTCGCGGCCCGGCCGCAGCCAGTCCTGCCAGATGTCGTAGGTGAACACCGTGTTGAGCGAGCTGACGTTCGCCGCCATGCCCGCCATGAACGCGGCCAGCAGCCCGGCCAGCGCCACCCCGAGCACGCCGTTGGGCAGCACCTCGCCCATGAGCAGCTGCAGGGTGTTGTTGTAGGTGACGCCCTCGGCCCCCGCCCCCGCCTTGAGGTCGGTGAGCTGCGGGACGAGCACCGCGGCGATGATGCCCGGCACCACGATGACGGCCGGGATCAGCGCCTTCGGGAACGCCGCGATGATCGGCGTGCGCCGCGCGGCCGACATGGACTTGGCCGACAGGCAGCGCTGGACCTCGGCGAAGTTCGTCGTCCAGTAGCCGAAGCTGAGCACGAACCCGAGCCCGAACACGATGCCGACCACCGACAGGAACGGGTTCTGGATCTCGGTGAGCTCGGTGCCCGGCCACGCGGAGAGCTGCTCGGCCCCGCCCGGCCCGGCCGTGACCTTCTCCACGAGCCCGTTCCAGCCGCCGACCCGGGCGAGCCCGGCCACCGTCAGCGGGATGAGCAGCGCGAGGATCACGAAGAACTGCAGCACCTCGTTGTAGATCGCGGCCGACAGGCCGCCGAGGAACGTGTAGCTGAGCACAACGAACGCGGCCACCGGGATCGCGACGCCCAGCGACCAGCCGAGCAGCGCCTCCAGCACCAGGCCGAGCGCGAACAGGTTCACGCCCGCGATGAGCACCTGGGCCAGCGCGAACGTCACGGCGTTGACGCGCTGCGTGGTCTCGTTGAACCGCTTGCGCAGGAACTCCGGGACGCTGCGGGCCTTGCTGCCGTAGTAGAAGGGCATCATCACGATGCCGAGGAAGACCATCGCCGGTACGGCGCCGATCCAGTAGTAGTGCACGGTCGCCATGCCGTACTGCGCGCCGTTGGCGGTGAACCCGATCAGCTCGATCGCACCGAGGTTGGCCGAGATGAACGCCAGGCCGGTGACCCAGGCCGGGAGCGATCGCCCGGAGAGCAGGAAGTCGAGGCTGGAGTTCACCGAGCGCCGGGCGGCGACCCCGATCCCCAGCGCCAGTACGAAGTAGAAGACCACGAACACGTAGTCGACGAACGTGGTGTCGAGCCGCAGGTCGGCCTGCGCAGAGATCATCCGTTTCCCCCGGGGCGTCGATGCCGTGGGGCGGATCATGGACCCCGGATCCGGACTCCGCCAGGGGGGCTGGGCACTTCGTCCCGATCGTCCGGTTCGGCCTGGTCAGGTCAGGTCCCGGGGCGGGCCTCAGGGGACGCGGGCGCGCAGGAGCTTGGCGAAGCAGCGGCTGTCGGGCTCGCCGCGGTAGATGCCGAACGTCGACATCGGCTCGTAGCCCTCGCTCGCGTAGAGCGCGAGGGCCTCGGGCTGCTTCGTGCCGGTCTCCAGGACCGTCCGGACGCGGCCGGCCGCCGCGGCGGTGCGCTCCAGCTCGGCGAGGACCAGCCGGGCGTACCCGCGGCCGCGGTGGGCCGCGGACACGTACATCCGCTTGAGCTCCGCGTCGCCGTCGCGCAGCTCCGGGTCCTCGCCCGCGTCGCGCGCCCGCCACCCGCCGCTGGCGACGGGGGTCCCGTCGACGTAGCCGACGAGGAAGAACCCGCGCGGCGCCGCGAACTCCGACGGGTCCAGCGGCGTGAGGTCCTCGTCGCCGTAGCGCTCGCGGTAGAAGGCCTGGACCTCCGCGATCAGGCGCAGGGCGTCGGGGTGGTCGAAGGGGACGGGACGCAGATCGAGCACCCGTCGACCCTACGACGGCGCCCGGTGGGGTCGTGCGCGGAGACGGTGGCCGGGGCCACCGTTTCCGCGCACGGGCGACTCAGGCTCCCGCCTTCGCCTTCTGGCGCCAGGTGGTCAGGGCGCGCTCGGTGTAGCCGTTGGGCTCGGCGCGCCCGGAGAACACCAGGTCCAGCGCGGCCTGGAAGGACGGGCTGCCGTCGAGGTCCTTCGCCATCGGCGCGTAGCCGGGCTCGCCCTCGTTCTGCCCGTCGACGACCTCGGCCATGCGCGCGAAGGTCTCCCGCACCTGCTCCTCGGTGACCAGGCCGTGGTGCAGCCAGTTGGCGATGAGCTGGCTGGAGATCCGCAGGGTGGCGCGGTCCTCCATCAGGCCGACGCCCTCCAGGTCGGGCACGGTCGAGCAGCCGATGCCCAGCCCGACCCAGCGCACGACGTAGCCGAGGATCGACTGGGCGTTGGTCTCCAGCTCGTGGCGCTTCTCCTCGTCGGACAGCTCACCGGTCTGCACCGGGACCTCCAGCAGCAGCGCGCGGTCGGTCGTGCGACCGGCCAGCTCCTCCTGCCGGGCGTGCACGTCGGTGCGCAGGTAGTGCAGCGCGTGCAGGGTCGCCGCGGTCGGCGAGGGCACCCACGCGCAGTTGGCGCCGGCCTGCGGCTGCGCGCCCTTCTGCTCCAGCATCGCGGCCATCGCGGCGGGCTTGGCCCACATGCCCTTGCCCACCTGCGCCTGGCCGACGAACCCGGCGGCCAGCGCCACGTCGACGTTGCGGTCCTCGTAGCCGGTGAGCCACGGCGTCGACTTCATGTCGTCCTTGCGCACGACCGGACCGGCCTCGAAGTCGGTGTGGATCTCGTCGCCGGTGCGGTCGAGGAACCCGGTGTTCACGAAGATCACGCGGTCCTGCGCGGCCTCGATGCACGCGGCGAGGTTGAGCGAGGTGCGCTTCTCCTCGTCCATGATCCCGATCTTGACGGTGCGCGGCTCGAGCCCCAGCGCCTCCTCGACGGCCGCGAACAGCTCGACGGTGAGCGCCACCTCCTCGGGCCCGTGCTGCTTGGGCTTGACGATGTAGACGCTGCCCGCGCGCGAGTTGGAGTGCCGGCCGAGCCCGCGCAGGTCGTGCAGCGCGGCGGTGACCGAGACCAGCGCGTCGAGGACGCCCTCGGCGACCTCCTGGTCGCCGGCGTGGACCGCGTTCGTCGTCATGTGGTGGCCGCAGTTGCGCACCAGCATCAGCGAGCGGCCGGGCAGGACCAGCTCCGAGCCGTCCGGTGCGGTGTAGGTGCGGTCGCCGTGCACGCGCCGCTCGACGGTCTCCCCGCCCTTCTCGAACGACGACACCAGCTCGCCGGTCATCAGGCCGAGCCAGGTGCGGTAGGCCTCGGTCTTGTCCTCGCCGTCGACGGTGGCGACGGAGTCCTCCAGGTCGACGATCGTGGTGACCGCCGACTCCAGCACGACGTCGGCCACGCCCGCGTGGTGCTGGCGGCCCACCCGGTGCTCGGGGTCGATCCGCAGCTCGACGTGCAACCCGTTGCGGCGCAGCAGGATGACGCCGTCGGCGGAGCCCGCGAACTGCGCGGGATCGGCGAGCGCCGGCGTCAGCACGCCGTCGGCCACCTCGTAGGACGTGACGTCGGCGTGGCTGCCGGACGCGAGCGGGAACAGCTCGTCGAGCAGCTCGTCGGCGGCCGCGATGACCTGGGCGCCGCGCTGCTCGTCGTAGCCCTTCGCCAGCTCGCGGTCCAGCGGCAGTGCGTCGGTGCCGTAGAAGGCGTCGTAGAGCGAGCCCCAGCGCGCGTTGGCGGCGTTGAGGGCGTAGCGCGGCACCGTGGAGGGCACGACGAGCTGCGGGCCGGGCACCTGGGCGATCTCGGCGTCGACGCCGGAGACCTGCACGCGCGGCGCTCCCTCGGGCAGCAGGTAGCCGATCCCGGTGAGAAACTCCGCGTAGGCGGAGGCGTCGCCCGCACCGTGCTCGCGGTGCCAGTCGTCGACCTGCGCCTGCAGCTCGTCGCGGCGGGCGAGCTGCGCGGCGATGCGGGGCGCGAAGCGCTCCTGGAGATCGGCGAGGACGGTCCAGAACCGGTCCGGCTCGATGTCCAGACCGGGCAGGAGCTCCTCGGCGACGAACGTGCGCAGGGTGGGGTCGATCCGCAGGCTCATGCTGCTTTTCTACCATACGGATCAAGTTTTCCGCATCGTGGAATCCTAGGCCGTCATCCCGGAGTGCTCGAGGAGCGCGCGCAGCTCGCGCAGCGTCCGCGCGCGCGTCGGCCCCAGGCTCCCGACGGCCATCCCGAGGTCGTGCGCGATCTCGGTGTAGGGCCTGCGGTCGTCGGTGAACAGGGCGTCCATCAGCGCGCGGCGGCGCGGCGACAGCGCCTCGAGCGCGGTGCGCAGTGCGGCGCGCACCTCGTCGTCGACGACGCGGTCCTCGGGACCGGGCGCCGGGTCGGCCGCGGCGGCCAGCGGCTCCTCCACCGGCAGCGAGCGCGACCCGTGGCGCAGCAGCCGGATGCACTCCCGGCTCACGACGGTGGCCAGCCAGCCGCCGAGGTGCTGCGGGGTGTGGATGCGGTGCACGTTCTCGGCGAGCCGCAGCCAGGTGGCCTGGGCGACGTCGAACGCGTCCGCCTCCTGCAGCCGGAAGCCGCTGATCCGCGAACGCAGCAGCGGGGTGTAGCGGCGCACGAGCTCGCTCCACGCGCCGGGGACGCCCGCGGCGGCGGCCGCGAGGAGGTCGGTGGTGTCGCTACCGGATGGGGTGAACTGCTGGCTCGTCTGCATCACGGGGGCCCTTCAGGAGTTCCTGGGTGGACACCCGTGACGCTCGGCTCCGACCGGTCCCGCGACGAGGCCGCGGATCCCGTGGCGACCGGGACGTCCGCCCGATCTCCCGGGCTAGAGTCCCGTCGCATGGAGCCGGTCACGGTGCTCGTGGTCGACGACCACCCGCTGATGCGCCGCGGCCTGGCCACGCTCCTGGCCCTGGAGGACTGGGTCGCGCGCGTCGTCGAGGCCGGATCGGTGCGCGAGGGCGCGGCGACCGGGGCGGCCGAGGCCGTCGACGTCGCCGTGGTCGACCTGGGCCTGCCCGACGGCAGCGGCATCGACCTGGTGACCCGCCTGCGCCGCACGCCGGGCTGCCCGGTCCTGGTGCTGACGATGACGCGCGACGACTCCTCGGTCCGCGCCTGCCTCGAGGCCGGGGCCACCGGCTACGTGCTCAAGGACAGCCCGCCCGACACCGTCGTCCGCGCGGCCCGGACCGTGCTCGACGGCGGGCTCGTCCTGGGACCGGAGGTCGCCTCGGCCGCACTCGGCCCACCCCGCCCGGCCGCGCTGCCCGCCCCGCTCGACCGCCTCTCCCCCGCCGACCTCCGCCTGCTCCGCCTGATCGCGCAGGGCCGCACCAACGGCCAGCTGGCCCGCGAGCTGGGGGTGGCGGAGAAGACCGTCCGCAACCGGGTCGCGATCCTGCTCGGGGTGCTCGGCGTCGCCGACCGGGTCCAGGCCGCGCTGCTCGCCCGGGACCGGGGGCTGCTGCGCTGAGGGTCGCGGCTGGGCCGAACGAGTGCCGGCCGCTTCCACTGCACCGCCCGGGGTGCCACGCTGAATCGGATGCGACCAGAAGTCGGCCGTCGGGGAGGAAGCGAGGGTGACGCCGTGTCCGATCCCGTTCTGGCGATCTCCCCCGGGAACGACCGGATGCACGTCGGTGCGGCCGCCACGGTGCTCTCGCACGTCACGGCGGAGGAGGCCGACGGCGGCGACACGACCGCTTGGGAGTACTTCGACGCCCGCGGTGCGGCGCTCGCCGTCGTCGACCACGGCGCCGGGGAGGTGCTGGAGCCCGCCGACCCGAACGCGGCCCCGCCGCTGCGCCCGGCCCGGCAGGTCCTCGTCGCCCGCATCGACCTGGTCCTCGCCCACGCCCAGCTGCGGCTCGACGAGGAGATCGCCCGGCGGATCGCGGGCAACGACCCGCCACGGGACCGGGAGTCGGTCCGCATGGTGCGGGTGCAGGGCGAGCTGCCCGACGTGCTGATCATGCTGGCGGCGCTGGACAAGGACCTGGACCCGTCTCCGCAGGGGCCCAACCCCGGCAGCTGGTGGCACAACTTCTGGGCCCACTGACCCGTGCCGACCGACCGGCTCGCACGCGTGCTCGGGCTGCCGCCCCGCGTCCTGCTGCTCGTCGCCGGCGTCCTGACCGCCGCGGGCGCCGCCGGGTTCCTGGTCGCCGAGCCGGCGCCCTCCCCCGGTGCGGCGATGACCGTGACCTTGGCCGTCGCGTTCACCCCGCTCGCCGTGCTGGTGCTGCGCCGGCTGCCCGGCAACCCGATCGGCCGGCTGATGCTGCTGGTGGGCGTGCTGGCCGCGCTCGCGGCGGCCGCCGTCAGCTGGTCGGGGTTCCTGCCCGTGGCGTGGTCGAGCAAGTGGCTCTGGCTCCCGGCGTGGGCGCTGATCCCGATCATCCTGCTGCTCGTGCCCGACGGCGCCCTGCCGTCACCCCGGTGGCGGCCGCTCCTGGTGGCGCTGGTGGCCGCGACCGCCGTGCTCACCGTCGCGGCGGCGGCCGCCGCGGCGTTCGAGCCGCGCCTGCTGTTCACCGGCTCGGAGGTGCTCGACGGCCCGGGCCGGGCGCTGCTGCTGGTCGCCCGCGGCGCGGCCGTGGTGCTGGGGCTGGCCACGATCGGCGTGCTGGTGTCGCTGGCGATGCGCTGGGCGCGGGCCGATCCGCACGTGCGCGGCCAGCTGACCTGCCTGCTGCCGGCCGGGGTGCTGCTGCTCGCGGGCGTCGCGCTGGACGCCTCCCAGGTGCCCTTCGCCTGGGTGCCCGCCGTGCTCGCGTTCCCGCTCGGCCTCACCGTCGCGGTGCTGCGCTACCAGCTGCACGACCTCGATCTCCACATCCACCGCGGCGTCGTGTGGGCGGTGCTGACCGGGTTCGTCGTCGCGGCCTACGTCGGGATCGCGACGCTCGCCGGGGCGACGGTGGCGCAGCCGGGCTCCCCGACGCAGTCGGTGATCGCCGCGGCGGCGGTCGTGGCCCTGCTGCAGCCCGCGCAGTGGCTGGCCCAGCGCGGGGTGCGGCGGCTGCTCTACGGCCGCCGCGACGAGCCCTACGCCGTGCTCACCGAGCTGGGCCGGCACCTCGGCGACGTCCGCGACCCGCTCGCGGTGCTGCCGCGGATCGCCGAGACGGTCGTCGAGACGCTGCGGGTGCCCTACGCGGCCGTGCGGGTGATCGACGACGACGGCACCATCGGCACCGCGGCGGAGCGGGGCCGGTGGGCCGGTGAGCCCGAGGCGTTCCCGATGGTCGCCCACGGCGCGGTCGTCGGTGAGCTGCTCGTCGCGCCCCGCACGGCCGGCACCCGGTTCTCCGCCGTCGACGCCCGGCTGCTGCGCGACCTGGCCGGGCAGGCCGCCCAGGCCGCGGACGCGTGCCGCAGCGCCGTCGCGCTGGCGCGGGCCCGCGACCGCCTCGTGCTCGCCCGCGAGGAGGAACGCCGCAGGCTCCGCCGGGACCTGCACGACGGGGTCGCGTCGGCGCTGGTCGGCACGCGGATGCTCACCGAGGCCGTGCGCCGCACCGTGCCCGCCGACGGGCCCGCCCCCGGCCTGCTCGACGCGCTCGCCACCGACCTGGACGGCGCCACCGCCGAGGTCCGCGAGCTGATCGACGGCCTGCGACCCGCCGCCCTCGACGACGGTCTGGAGGCCGCGCTGAAGGGCCTGGTCGGGCGCTTCCGCGGCCACGGGCCCGAGGTCGGGCTGCACGTGCACGCCGACCTGACCGAGCTGCCCGCCGCGGTCGAGGTCGTGGCGTTCCGGGTCGTCACCGAGGCGCTCACCAACGTCGTCAAGCACGCGCGCGCGACCCGGGCCGACGTCGACGTGCGCCGCGACGACCGGCACCTCGACGTGCGGATCACCGACGACGGCCGGGGGCTCGGTCCCGACCGGGAGCCCGGCGCCGACGGCGTCGGCCTGGGCTCGATCCGCGGCCGCACCGAGGAGATCGGCGGGCGCTACGAGCTGCACTCCGGCCCGTCGGGCACCGTCGTGGCGGTGCTGCTGCCGGTCGCCTCCTGAACCGGCAGGGCGCCCACCGCCGTCGCCAGCCGGCCCAGGTCCGGCATGACCCCGATCAGGAAGGTCGACGCGACCGGAACCTGCCCCGTGCCCGGCGTGTCGCGCAGCAGGTCGCGCATCGCCTTGGTGCGCAGCCGCGGCCCGCCCGCCGCGACGACCATCCCCTGCACCGCGGCGGCGACCCCGGCGATGATCGCCGCGGCCGCACTCGTGCCGCCGAAGGGTCCGTGGGCGCCGCCCCGGGTGCCGACGACGGGGGCCCGCACGCCGTCGCCCCAGGCGTAGCAGTCCACCCGCGCCCCGTAGTTGGACCGGGCGGCACCGTGGTAGGCGTGGCCGGTGACCCCGCCGTCGGTCTCGACCTCCTGCCAGCAGGCGCCCACCACGATCGCCCCGGAGTCCTCGGCCGGCACGTCGCGCGACAGCCTGCGGCCCGCGGTGCTGCGCCACAGCGAGATGTCCGCGGCCCCGTTGCCCGCGGCCTCGACGACGACGATGCCCTTCGCCGCCGCGAGCCGGATGGCGTGGAAGGTGGCGTCGTCGGCCTCGGCGCACAGATAGCCCGTGTGCGGCAGGTGCACCTCGAGCAGCAGGACGTCACCGGCGGCGAGGTCGTTGCGGGCGACGAGGATCGCGTCGACGGTGCGCATGACGGTGCCGCCGTCGTAGTGCGAGCAGGTGCGGACCGTGGCGCGCGGCACGATGCCGGTGCCGCCGACGCCGTTGGTGCGCCCGACGAGGATGCCGAGCACGCTGGTGCCGTGGTCGCCCTCCGACGGGCTCTCGTCGAACCGGTTGCGGTGCACCAGCGGCGCCGTCCCGGCGAGACCGTCCACGTCGGGGTGGGTGAACTGCCATCCCTGCTCGACGTCGACGACGCGGATGTCCTCGCCCCGCCCGCCCCGGTGGTCCCAGGCCGCCCAGGCGTTGACGCCCTCCTCCCCCGGCCGCAGCCAGCCCTGTCCGGACTGCACGGTCAGAGCGCCGATCGCCGCCGGTGCGCCCGGGCTCTGCGCCGCCGACTCGACGTAGGCGTTCACCACCCCCCGCTCCGACGCCGCCCGGTCCCGCTCCCCGGCGAGCAGCTCCTCGACCAGCTGCTCCGCGGACTTCACCCCGTCCAGGCCCGCGAGGTCGATGCGCCAGTACCGGGTGAGGCTCTCCAGCGGCGCGAAGTCGGGGTCGTCCGCCGCCTCCCGCTCCGCCTCCAGCAGCTCGCCGACGCTCAGCGCGGTGACGACCCGCTCGACCCGCGGCACCTTGTTGCGGGCGAGGAAGTCGCGCAGCGGCCCGAGCAGGTCGAGGTTGTCGTCCAGGACGCGGTCCAGGTCGTCGCCCGCGCCGGCGGCCACCTTCTCGCCCAGCACGAGTACGACGGCGGGGGCCGGGACACTGGGCCGGGGCGGCATGTCCGGAGCCGGTTCGTCGGGGGTTCGGGGGGTGTCCATCTCGCCTCCAGCTCGCCGTCGCGGTCGTCCGGTGCCGACCGGGGTCGGGGGCGTCCCGCCCCGGTACGGCGTCGCCCGGCTCCGGCGGAACGCCGCGACGCGACGCAGTCTCGTCCGGACCGGCGACGCGGGGAAGGGCTGCGGTGACGCTCCCCGGCGTCCACCCCGCCCCGGACCCCGCCGGTCACCTCACCCGCGCTCCTGCGGCCGGGTCCGGCGCGCCACCGCCACGAACTCCGCCACCAGCGGGTGGGCGGCGCTGCGCAGCCAGGCCAGTGAGATCGGGACGCGCGGGGCGTCCACGATCTCGCGGTAGCGGATGGCGGGGTGGCTGTAGAGCCTGCCCGTGGAGGCCGGGGTCAGGCCCACCCCGCGGCCCGCGGCGATCGCCTCCATCCACTCGTCGACGTTGCGCACCCGCACCATGACCTGCGGCCTGCGCCCCGCGTCCCACAGGTCCGGCGTCGTGGTGCCGGACACGACGTTGATCACCACCGGCCCATCGGCGAGGTCGGCGAGGCGCACCACCTCGTGCGCGGTCAGCGGGTGGTCGGCGGGCAGCGCCGCCACCCGGGGCTCCTCGGCCAGCACCAGCGAGCCCAGGCGCGGGTCGTCCGGCACACCGGGCAGGAAGCCCACGTGGGTGCGCCCGTCGGCCAGGCCCGCGACGGCGTCGTCGTAGCGCCGGATCTCGACCACGACGTCGGGGTGCTCCTGCTCGAACGCCCGGACGATCGGCCCGGTGTACTCGGCCGTGGAGCCCCACGTGAAGCCGACGCGCAGCACCGGCAGCCGGTCCGACGCCGCCCGCACGGCCTCGTCCATCGCCGAGAGCACGCGGTGCGCGTGCGGCAGGAACCGGACGCCCGCCGCGGTGAGGGCCACCGACCGCCGGTCCCGCCGGACCAGCGTGCCGCCCACCATCCGCTCCAGCCCGGCGATCGTGCGGCTCAGGGCGGGCTGGGTCATCCGCAGCCGGACGGCCGCTCGGGTGAAGCTCAGCTCCTCGGCCACCGCGACGAACGCGCGCAGGTGCCGCAGCTCGACCGCGTTCTCCTGCGTCATCTACCCGCCCCTCACGGCATCTCTGTGATGCCTCACATGCATAACAGCTGCCAGATCGGCATTTCCGCCACCCCGAACCACGGACGTAACTTCCCGTCGACCCGCTGGTCGCTCTCCTCCGACCGGCGGCCCCGACGAAGGGAACGACCGACGATGGTCTCACTGCGCGGTGTGATCCCCGCCCACCTGCTGCCGTTCACCGCCGACCTCGAGATCGACGAGCCCCAGCTCCGGAGGCACGTGCGCGCCCTGCTCGACGTGGACGGCGTCACCGGGATCACCACGAACGCCCACGCCTCCGAGGTCGCGACCCTCACCGCCGACGAGCAGCGCCGCGTCCTCGACGTCGTGCTCGACGAGGCGGCCGGCACCGTCCCGGTGATCTCCGGTGTCTACCAGGACGGGTCCGCCAAGGCCGCCCGGATCGCCGCGGACGCCGAGGCCGCCGGCGCCGACGCGCTGCTCGTCTTCCCCTCGGTCGTGCTCGACGGCGGGTCGCAGCTGCGGCCGGAGATGGCGTTCGCGCACTACGCGGCGATCGCCGACGCCACGAGCCTGCCGATGATCGCGTTCGTCTACCCGTCCACGTCCGGCCTGCGGCTGGGCACCGACGCGGTCGTGCGGATCTGCTCGGAGATCGACAACGTCGTGGCGGTCAAGGAGTGGTCCAACGACATCGTCGCCTACGAGCGCACCCTGCGGGCCCTGCGCTCGCTGGCCAAGCCGGTCTCGGTGCTGTCGAGCTTCAGCCGCTCGCTGCTCGCCTCGCTCGTGCTCGGTGCCGACGGGGTGCTCTCGGGGCACGGCAGCCTCGTCGTCGACCTGCACGTCGAGCTGTGGCGCGCGGTCGAGAAGCAGGACCTCGCCGAGGCCCGGCGCGTCTGGGAGCGCATCCGGCCGGTGGCGGAGGTCTGCTACGACGACCCGTTCCTCGACGGCCACAACCGCATGAAGGTGGCCCTGGCCGAGCTGGGTCGGATCGACCGGGCGCACGTCCGGCCGCCGCTGCAGCCCGTGGGTGCCGCCGAGCGCTCCCGGATCCGCTCCGTCGTCGAGCGGGCGGGGCTGTCCCGTGGCTGACCTCTTCGACCCCGTCGTCATCGGTGGGGTCACACTGCGCAACCGGACCCTGCTGCCGTCGATGACCACCCGCCTGGCCGACGACGACGGCCACGTCACCGACGCGACCGTCGCCTACTACCGGGCGCGGGCGGAGGGCGGTGTCGGCCTGGTCACCGTCGAGATGGCGTCGCCGGAGATCGCGGGCAAGCACCGCTTCCACGAGCTGGGGATCCACCACGACCGGTTCCTCCCCGGCCTGCGCCGGCTCGTCGACGTGCTGCACGAGGCGGGCGCGACGGCCTCGATCCAGCTCGGCCACGGCGGCAGCCGGGCGCGCAGCGTCGTCTCGGGGGTCCGGCCCGTGTCCGCGTCGGCCGTGCCGACCCCGGTGTTCGAGATCGAGCACGAGATCGCGGTGCCCGAGGCGATGACGGCGCAGCGGCTGGAGGAGGCGTTCGCCGCGTACGTGGCCGCCGCGCGCCGGGCCCGCGAGGCGGGCTTCGACGTCGTCGAGCTGCACGGCGCGCACGGCTACCTGATCTCGCAGTTCCTCTCGCCGGCGGAGAACACCCGGACCGACTCCTACGGCGGGTCGCTGGAGAACCGGGCCCGCTTCGGCCTGGAGATCCTGCGGCGGATCAAGGCCGAGGTCCCGGGCCTCCCGGTGATCTTCCGCATCGGGGTGGAGGACTTCTTCTCCGGTGGCCTCACCCTCGACGAGGGCATCCGGGTGGGGTGCTGGGCCGAGCGCGACGGCGCCGACGCGGTGAGCGTGACCGCGGGGCACTACCGCTCGCTGCCCGACGCCGCCCGGATGATCCCCCCGATGGTGTACCCGGAGGCCACCTTCCTGGAGTACGCGGCGCGGATGAAGCGGTCCGTGTCCGTGCCCGTGATCGGGGTCGGGCGACTCGGCGACCCGGAGGTCGCGGCGCGCGCGGTGGCCGAGGGCCACCTCGACGTGGTCGCGCTGGGCCGACCGCTCATCGCCGACCCGCGGTGGGTCGCCAAGGCGCAGGCGGGCGAGCCGGTGCGGCGCTGCCTGGCCTGCAACCACTGCGTCACGCACATGCGCTCGGGGGCGACACTGTCCTGCGTGGTCAACCCGGCCACGGGACGCGAGCTGGAGTACGCGGACGCCACCCCCGCCACCGGGCGCCGCATCGTCGTGCTCGGCGCGGGGCCGGCCGGGCTGACCTACGCCGCCGAGGTGGCGCGGGGCAACGACGTCGTCGTCGTCGAGCGGGCCGACCGGCCCGGCGGGGCGTTCCGGCTCACCGGTCTCGCGCCGCGGTTCAACGACGTGGTCGCGGCCGAGCCGACGTTCGCCGCGTACGTCGCCGAGATGGAGCGCGACTGCGCCCGCAAGGGCGTCACGTTCCACTACCGCACCGAGGCCACCGCCGCACTGCTCCGGGACGCCGACCTCGTCGTCGTCGCCACCGGGGCCCGCTACCGCTTCGGGCTCGGCGCGGTGGTCCCCCGGCTGCTGCACACCCGCGCCGCCCGCTCGCGCGCCGCCCACCGCCTGTTCGCCTCCGACCGGATGCGCGACTGGCTCTACCACCGGGTCCGCCGCGGAACGGGCGCCGCCCTCGCCGCCCGGCTCCCGCTCGCAGCGCGCACGGAGGTGGTCGTGATCGGCGACGCCGCCCGTGCCGGCAAGGCCCGCGAGGCGATCACCAGCGCCTACGACGCCGCCCTGCGGAGCACCACCCGTCCCACCCCCGACCCGACCCGACCCACGGAGGTCGCATCCCGATGACCGACACCACCGAGCGTCCCGCAGGCGGCGCACCCGCCGGCGCGGCCACGCCACGCCAGACCCGCAAGGTCGCCTTCGCCAGCCTGGTCGGCACCACCGTGGAGTGGTACGACTTCTACATCTACGGCACCGCCGCTGCGCTGGTGTTCCCCACGGTGTTCTTCCCGGACTTCTCCCCCGCCGCGGGCCTGCTCGCGTCGCTGTCCACCTACGCCGTCGGGTTCGCCGCGCGGCCGCTGGGCGGCATGGTCTTCGGTCACTACGGCGACCGCGTCGGCCGCAAGAAGATGCTGGTCATCTCGCTGCTGGCCATGGGGGCCGCGACGCTGGCGATGGGCCTGGTGCCCGGGTTCGCGCAGATCGGGATCCTCGCGCCGATCCTCGTCGTGGGGCTGCGCTTCGTCCAGGGTGTCGCCGTCGGCGGCGAGTGGGGCGGCGCCGTCCTGATGGCCGTCGAGCACGCACCGCCGGGCAGGCGGGGCTTCTACGGCTCCTGGCCGCAGATCGGCAGCCCGCTGGGGCTGGTGCTCTCCACCGCCGCGTTCTCCGCCGTCGGCTTCCTGCCCGACGAGGACTTCATCGCCTGGGGGTGGCGCCTGCCTTTCCTGGCCAGCGCGCTGCTCATCATCGTCGGGCTCGTGGTGCGGCTGCGGATCATGGAGTCGCCGGTGTTCGCGCAGATGGAGGCCGCGGGCGGCACCGCGCGCATGCCCGTCAAGGACGCGATCACCCGCCACACCCGCAGCGTGCTCGGCGCCGCAGGCGCGTTCGTCATCATCAACACCGTCTTCTACCTGGTGACCGTGCTCGGCCTGTCGTGGGCGACCACGCACGTGGGCATCCCCCGCGGCACGTTCCTCGCCGCCGTGCTCGTGGCCGCCGTGCTGATGTGCGCCACCGTGCCGCTGTTCGGCGCGCTGTCCGACCGCCTCGGCCGCAAGCCGGTGTTCGGCGCGGGCGCGGTCCTCGTCGCGCTCTTCGCGTTCCCGCTGTTCTGGCTCATCGAGTCCGGCTCGACGCCGCTGCTGTTCCTCGGCGTCATCGTGGTCATGGGCATCGGCCACCCGCTGATGTACGGGCCGCAGGCCGCGCTGTACTCGGAGATGTTCCCGCCGGAGGTCCGCTACAGCGGCGCGTCGCTGGGCTACCAGATCGGCGGCATGCTCGGCGGGCTGGTCCCGCTGCTGGCCAGCGCCCTGCTCGTCGCCAACGACAACGCCGCATGGCCGATGTCCGCGCTGCTGGCCGTGATCGCCGTGATCAGCCTGGGCTCGCTGCTGAGCATCCGCGCCCGCTACGGCGACGAGGTCCCGTCGTGACGGGTGTGCTCGCCGGCCGCACGGCCGCCGTCACCGGCGGGGGCCGCGGCATCGGCGCGGCCATCGCCGCGGCGCTGGCCCGCGAGGGCGCCACCGTCGCGGTGATCGACAAGGACGCGGAGGGGGCGGAGCGGACGGCGGCCGGGCTCGGCGGCGTCGCCGTCGCCGTCGCCGCGGACCTGACCGACGCCGAGCAGGCCGAGCGCGCCGTGCAGGACGTGGTCGACGCCGTGGGCGCACCGGACGTGTTCGTCAACAACGCGGGCATCCTGCGCGCGGGCGACCTGACCACCTCGCCGGTGGAGGACTGGGACGCGCAGTTCGCCGTCAACACCCGGGCCGCCTACCTGTCGGTGCGGGCCGCGTCCCGGCACATGCGGGAGCGCGCCGCGGGCGGGTCGATCGTCGTGGTGACCTCCAACTGCGCCGACACCCCGCGCATGGACCTCGGCGCGTACTGCGCGTCGAAGGCCGCGACCGACATGATGGCCCGCTGCCTCGCGCTGGAGCTGGCCGGTGCGGGCATCCGCGTCAACAGCCTGTGTCCCGGCTCGTGCGACACCGAACTGCAGCGCGAGCAGTGGCGCCGCCTCGGGATCGGCCCGGAGCGGCAGATCGCCGGCGACCCCGCGACGTTCCGCACCGGCATCCCGATGGGGCGCCTCACCACGCCGGAGGACGTGGCCGATCTCGCGGTGGTGCTGGCCTCCGACGCGACGCGCTTCGTCACCGGACAGTCGTGGCACGTCGACGGCGGGCAGACGCTCTCGTGACGGACCTCGACGGAATGACCGCGCTCGTCACGGGCGGCGCCTCCGGGATCGGCCGGGCCACGGCCCTGCTGCTCGCCGGGCGCGGCGCCACCGTGGCGGTGCTGGACCTCGACCCCTCAGGGGCACCGGACCCGCTGCTACGGGTGCGCGCCGACGTGGCCGACGACGCCTCGGTCGCGTCGGCGGTCGCCGAGGCACTCGACCGGCTCGGCGGCCTCGACGTGCTGGTCAACAACGCCGGCATCGGGGCGGCGGGCACCGTGGAGGCGGGCGGCCTGGACGAGTGGCGGCGCGTGCTGGAGGTCAACCTGCTCGGCACGGTGCGCGTGACCCGGGCCGCGCTGCCCGCGCTGCGCGCCTCGGCCGCGGCCTCGATCGTCGTGATCGGGTCGATCGTGGCCACGGCGGGGCTGCCCGAGCGGGCGCTCTACTCCGCGAGCAAGGGGGCGGTGACGGCGCTGGCCCGCGCGATGGCCGCCGACCACGTGGGCGAGGGCATCCGGGTCAACTGCGTGCATCCCGGCACCGTCGACACGCCGTGGATCGGGCGGCTGCTCGACGCCGCCGCGGATCCCGATGCCGCCCTGACGGCGTTGCGGGCACGCCAGCCCCTCGGCCGGCTCGTGTCGATGGACGAGGTGGCGCACGCCGTCGCCTACCTCGCGAGCCCGGCCGCGGCGTCGGTGACGGGCACGGAGCTGGCCGTCGACGGCGGGATGGCCGGCCTCCGGATGCCCCGGGCGTGACCGCGGGCGCTCGCGCCGGCCCCGGCGCGAGCGCCCGTTCCGTCGTAGTCTCGTTCGGACCATCGACACGCAACGAAGGAGGCCACCCGTGACGCTCCACGGCGGGGTGCGGCAGGCGTTCGAGCGGGTGCTCGATCCGGCGGACGTGCTGTCGGACCCGGTGAAGTGCCGGGCCTACGAGTGCGACGGCCTGACCGGCTACCGGGTGCGCCCGGACCTGGTGCTGCTGCCCCGCGACGCGTCGCAGGTGGCGGCAGCGGTGCGGGTCTGCCACGAGCACGGGGTGCCGTTCGTGGCCCGCGGGGCGGGCACCGGCCTGTCCGGCGGCGCACTCCCGGTCGCCGACGGGGTGGTGATCAGCCTGGCCCGGCTCAAGCGGGTGCTCGAGGTCGACCCGGTCAACCGCCGCGCGGTCGTGCAGCCGGGCGTCACGAACCTGGAGATCACCGCGGCCGCCGCGCCGCACGGGCTGTACTACGCGCCGGACCCGTCGAGCCAGCAGGTCTGCACGATCGGCGGCAACGTCGCGGAGAACTCCGGCGGCGCCCACTGCCTGAAGTACGGCTTCACCACCAACCACGTCCTGTCCTGCGAGGTCGTGCTGCCCGACGGCTCGGTCGTCACCCTGGGCACCGACACGAACGAGCAGGCCGGCCCCGACCTGCGCGGGGTCTTCCTCGGGTCCGAGGGCACCCTCGGCATCACGACGTCGGTCACGGTGCGCCTGCTGCGCACCCCGGAGTCGGTGCGCACGCTGCTCGCCGACTTCCCGTCGGTCGCGTCGGCAGGCGACGTCGTCTCCGACATCGTCTCCGCCGGGATCGTGCCCGCGGCCGTCGAGATGATGGACACCCTCGCCATCGAGGCGGCCGAGGAGGCGGTGCACGCGGGTTACACGGTGGGCGTCCCGGCCGCGCTCGTCGTGGAGCTCGACGGGCCGGTCGAGGAGTGCGACGCGCAGTTCGAGCTGGTCAAGGCGATCTGCGAGAAGCACGGCTGCACGCGGCTGCACATCGCTGGGTCCCCGGAGGAGCGCGCGAAGATCTGGAAGGGCCGCAAGGCCGCGTTCGCCGCCGTCGGCCGCATCTCCCCCGACTACTTCGTGCAGGACGGCGTCGTGCCCCGCACCCGGCTCGCCGAGGTCCTCGACCGGATCGCCGGCATGGGCACCGACGCGGGCCTGCGCGTCGCCAACGTCTTCCACGCGGGCGACGGCAACCTGCACCCGCTGGTGCTCTACAGCGCGGCCGCCGGGGAGACCGAGCGCGCCGAGCGCCTGTCGGGCGAGATCGCGGAGCTGTGCGTCGAGATGGGCGGGTCCCTCTCGGGCGAGCACGGGATCGGGACCGACAAGGCGTGCTCGATGCCGAAGATGTTCGGCGAGGAGGACCTGGCCACGATGCACCGGGTCCGCCACGCCTTCGACCCCGACGGGATCTGCAACCCGGGCAAGGTCCTGCCCACGCCGCGGTTGTGCGGCGAGCGCCCGGGGAAGTACAAGCCGCACCCGCTGGAAGAGACCGGAGCGATCGAGCGACTGTGACCACTACGACGACCCTGCGGCCCGCCGACCTCGCCGAGGTCCGCGACGCCGTCCGCGACACCCCGGGGCGCCTCGCGGTGACCGGCGCCGGGACGGCGGCGAACTGGGCGGGCGAGCTCGACCCGGTCGACGCCGTGCTCGACGTCTCCGCGCTGACCGGCGTGGTCACCCACAACCCCGGCGACATGACGGTGTCGGCCCGCGCCGGCACGCCCCTGCGCGCGCTGGTCGATGAGCTGGCCGAGCACGGGCAGCACGTCTCGCTCGACGCCGCCCGGATCGCCGACGGCGCCACCCTCGGCGGGCTCGTCGCGACGGCGGACTCCGGGCCGTCGTCGCTGGTCTACGGCACGATGCGCGACCTCGTCATCGGGGTCACGGTCGTGCTCGCCGACGGCACGGTGGCGCGCAGCGGCGGGCACGTGATCAAGAACGTCGCCGGGTACGACCTGGCCAAGCTGCTGCACGGCTCGTACGGGACGCTCGGGGTGCTCGCCGAGATCGTGCTGCGGTTGCACCCGGTGCCGCAGCGCACGGCCACGCTCGTCGTCGACGCCCCGCTGGCGCAGGCCGCCGAGCTGGCCGCGCGCGTGCTGGAGGGGCCCTACGAGCCGGTGGCGCTGGAGTGGGTCAGCGACGGAAGCGGGCGGCTCCTGGTCCGGATCGAGGGCACCGACGAGGCGCTCCCGGCGCGGGTGCAGCGGCTGCGGGAGGTGCTGGGCGGGGGCGACGAGGCCGCAGGCGCCGACGACCCGTGGCTGCGGCACGCCGAACTGACCCGCGGGTCGCCCGAGGCCGCCGTGCTGCGGATCGGGGCCCGGCCGTCGGTGCTGCCGGCGCTGGTCTCCGAGATCGCCGCCGACGCCGCCACCGTCGGGCTGGGTACGGGCGTCGCCACGGTGTCGCTGCCGCCGCACGTCGTCGCCGAGGCGCACGGCCGGGTGCACGCCGCGGGCGGCACCTCCCAGCTGCGCTACCGCCCACCGGGGGCCGACGCCGCCGCGTGGGGACCGCCGCCCTCGGCACTGCCCGTGCTGCGCGCCCTCAAGACCGAGCTCGACCCGGACGGCCGCTTCGGTCCGGGCCGCTTCTCCCCCTGGATGTGATGTGAGTACTCCCGCCGGCTCCGCCGACACCAACCTCCCGCAGACCGGGCCGAGTGCGTTCGACGCGCACCGTCCGCCGGAGCGCGAGCTGCTCGACGACTGCGTGCACTGCGGCTTCTGCCTCCCGACCTGCCCCACCTACCAGCTGTGGGGCGAGGAGATGGACTCCCCGCGCGGGCGCATCTACCTCATGGACCTCGCCAGCAAGGGCGAGATCGAGCTGGAGGGTCCGTTCTCCGAGCACATGGACGCGTGCCTGGGCTGCATGGCGTGCGTGACGGCGTGCCCGTCGGGCGTGCAGTACGACAAGCTGCTGGAGTCGGTGCGTCCGCAGATCGAGCGCAACGTCGAGCGCGACCGCGGCGACCAGCTCTTCCGCGAGGCGATCTTCGCCCTGTTCCCGTACACGCGGCGGCTGCGCGCGGCCGCGCTGCCCGGGGCGCTGTACCAGAAGCTGCGCACGATCCCGGCGGTGCGGAAGCTCGCCGAGCGGCTGCCGGGGCGGCTCGCGGCGATGGAGTCGCTGCTGCCGCCGGTGTCGGTGCGCGAGGCGTTCGCGCGTCTGCCCGTGTTCACCCCGGCCGTCGGGGCGCGGCGCGGGCGGGTGGCGCTGCTGTCGGGCTGCGTGCAGGACGTGTTCTTCCACCGCGTCAACGAGGCCACCGTGCGCGTGCTCGCCGCGGAGGGCTACGACGTGCTCGTGCCCCGCGACCAGGGGTGCTGCGGCGCGCTGGAGCTGCACGCCGGGCGCGAGGAGCCGGCACTCGGGCGGGCGCGGCGCACGATCGCGCGGTTCGAGACCCTCGACGTCGACACGGTCATCACCAACGTCGCAGGCTGCGGGTCGTCGATGAAGGAGTACGGGCACCTGATGTCCGACGACGACGCCTGGTCCGACCGCGCACAGGCGTTCAGCGCACGGGTGCGCGACGTGCACGAGGTGCTCGCCGAGCTGGAGCCGGTGGCCCCGCGCCACCCGTTCCGCGGGCGGGTCGCCTACCACGACGCCTGCCACCTCGGGCACGCCCAGAAGGTGCGGGCGCAGCCGCGGGCGGTGCTGCGGACGATCCCGGACGTCGAGCTGGTGGACCTGCCCGAGGCCGAGCTGTGCTGCGGGTCCGCGGGGATCTACAACATGGTCGCGCCGGAGGCGGCGGGCGAGCTGGGGGCGCGCAAGGCCGCGAACGTGCGGTCGGTGCACCCGGACGTCATCGTCACCGCCAACCCGGGCTGCCTGCTGCAGATCGGCAAGCACATGGCCGCCGACGGCGTCCCGATCCTGCACCCGGTGCAGCTGCTGGACGCGAGCATCCGCGGGGTGCCGGTCCCCCGCACCTGAGCGCGATCGGCCGACGCACCGGACGTGAACGGCGAACTCGCCGGTGCAGTTCGGCGAACTCGCGGGGAGGTGGACCCCCACCCCCGCGAGTTTGCCGGCCCCGCCCGGCGAGTTTGCCGATCCGGCCCGGCGAGTTTGCCGATCCCGCCCGGCGAGTTTGCGGTCCCCGCCCGGCGAGTTTGCCGATCCGGCCCGGCGGGTCGGCCGCGGCGTCAGGACTCCGCGACGACCGCCCGGCCGTCGACGTCGGAGACGTCCGGGACCGGGGCGAACGGGGGCGGGCTGGCGCTGTCGAAGTAGCCCCGCCCGATCTCGTCGCACGACGCACCCGGCTCGGGGTGGGTGTAGCGGTTCTGCCGCAGGGCGGCGACGAACTGGTCGATCCGCGGGTCGTCGGCGTCGTCGAGGGCGAGCTGGTGGCCCCAGGACTGCAGCGAGATCGGCGAGTCGAGGCCGGGGTAGGGCGAGAGCAGCATGTACGGCTGCCCCTCGACGCGGGCGGTGAGGGCGTCGAGCGCGGCGCCGTCGACCCGGTCGGGGTCGTAGGCGATCCAGACGGCCCCGTGCTCGAGCGAGTGCACGGCGTTCTCGCTGCGGAGCGGTTCGGGGTAGACCGCACCGTTGCACGCGGCCCACGCCTGGTCGTGGGTGCCGCCGATCGGCGGGGTGAACGTGTACGCCACGCGCGTGTCGGGACCCACGTGCTGCGCGCCGGAGAACACCATCCCCTCGACGCCGTCGATCTGCACCGACGGGTCCTTGTTCTCGGCGGTGGGCGCGAACGCCGCGAGGTCGACGGGGGCGGCGGCCCGGTCCGGCAGCATCCCGCAGCCCGCGAGCAGCAGGGCCGAGAGGGCGAACAGCGGAGCGTGTGTGGTGCGGCGCACGGAGCGACGCTACGACATCCGGGGCAACGCGATCCGGTCGGGACCGTCGGGGGTCACCCCTACGGTGGGCGCCATGAGCATCGACTGGACCCACGAGCTCGTGGAGCAGCTGGAGTGGCACTGGCAGGGCCAGCTCCGGCCGCGCCTGAGCGGGCTCACCGACGAGGAGTACTTCCACGAACCCGCGCCCGGCGCGTGGAGCGTACGGCCGCGGGGCACGTCGAGCGCCCCCGTCCAGGCGGGCAGCGGGGCGTTCACGATCGACTTCGCGTTCCCGCCGCCCGAACCCGCCCCCGTCACGACGATCGCGTGGCGGCTGGCGCACGTCGTCGTCGGGGTGTTCGGGGCGCGGGTGCACAGCCACTTCGGCGGCCCGCCGTACGACTACGACGGCCACGACTACGCGGGCTCCGCGCAGGAGGCGCTGCGGCAGCTCGACGCGACCCACGACGCGTGGATCGACGGCGTCCGCCGGCTCGACGACGCCGCGCTCGCGCGCCCGGTGGGGCCGACGGAGGGGCCGTTCGCCGAGCACCCGATGGCCACCCTGGTGCTGCACATCCACCGCGAGGCCATCCACCACGGGGCGGAGATCGCGCTGCTCCGCGACCTGTACGCGGCCACTGCGGGTTGATCCCAGTACGACATCCGGGGTAATCGGGGTCCGACGACGAGCGGAGAGGCGCCCGGGCGGGCAAGGTCTCCCCATGGGCGTGGCACGTGACGCAGGACACGGTGGGGCACGACGCGACGGGGGTGCCGCCGTCGCCGAGACCCTCGCCGCGAACGGCGTCGACACCGCCTTCGGCACTCCCGGCCATCCGCTCGTCGGGCACCTGCTGGCCGCCGGGCTCTCGGTGGTCGGGCTGCCCGACGACGACGCCGCCGAGCGCGCGGCCGTGGCCTACGCGCGGGTCAGCGGCCGTCCCGGGGTGGTCGCCTCGGTCGACGGGCCCGCCGGCGCCGGGTCCCACTCGCTGCTGTTCCTCACCGCCCACGGCGGAGGCACGGTCCGCACCGCCGACGCGGCGGTCGACACCGTCGCGGGCGCGCTCACCGCGATGCACCGGGGACGGCCGCGGGCCGTGCAGGTCGACGTGCCGCCGGAGGTCCTGGACCAGGACTGGAGCGGGAGCCCCCGTTGGGTCACCCCGGCGGCACCGCTCGTCGCCGACGCCGACGGGATCCGGCGGGCCGCGGAGCTGCTGGAGGCCGCGGAGCGTCCGCTGGTCATCGCGGGCGGGGGTGCGGTCGACGCGTCCGACGAGATCACCGCCCTGATCCAGGCGCTCGGCTCCCCGGTGGCCACCACCGCGGGCGGCAAGGGCGTCGTCGACGACGGTCACCCGCTCTCGGCGGGCGCGTCGGGCCGCTTCCGCGCGGTGGCGGAGGCGGCGGCCGACAGCGACGTCGTCCTCGTCGTGGGCAGCGGGTTCACCTGTCCCGACGGGGTGGCCGCGATCCGCATCGACGTGGACGAGGACCGACTGCCCCACAACGGCTCGGGCGTCGGCCTGCTCGGCGACGCCACCGCGACCGTCGCCGCCCTGCGCGGGGCGCTGCCCCCGTGGCGGACGGCGATCGGGGTCGTCCGCGCCGCGGCGCTGCGGGCGGCCTGCCGGGAGCAGGCCCGGGCCGACGGCCGCGCGTTCGAGCTGGTCAACGACGTCCTGCGCGACGCCCTCCCACCCCACGGGGTGCTGGTCGGCGGCAGCACCCCGGTCACCCGGCTCGGCTCGGTGCACTTCTTCCCGGTGCCCGCGCCCCGGCTGTTCTGCCCCGGCGGGGTGCCCGCGGCCATCGGCGCGTCCGTGGCCCGCCCGGCCCGCCCGGTCGCCGTGCTGCTCGGCACCGGTGCGTTCGCCGCCGCGGCCGAGGAACTGGCCGCCGCGGTGGAGCTCGGTCTCGCGCTGCCCGTCGTGGTGGTGCGCGACGGCAGCGACGACGGGCCCGCCGTCGGCCGTTCCCCGCTCGACGTCGGGGCGCTGGAGGTGCGCGCGGACGAGCCCGACGACCTGGTCGACCTCGTCGCCGACGCGTTCGAGGCCGACCGGCCCACGGTCATCCGACTGGGGTGATGGCGGCCACGTCCTGCTGAACCGCGCCCGGTGGCGCACACTCCCCGCTCATGTGGGCCCTCGCGCAGTACCAGCAGGATCCCGAGGCGGTGGGCGGGCTCGGCCTGTCCGCTCTCGTCTCGGTCCTCCCGCTCGCCGTCGTCCTCGTCCTGCTGGGTGCGCTGCGGGTGCGGGCGCACTGGGCCGCGCTGGCCGGGCTGGGCACCGCGCTGGTCGTCGCGATCGCCGGGTTCGGGATGCCGTTCGGCATGTCGCTGTCGGCCGCGGCGCACGGCGCCGTGTTCGGCCTGTTCCCGATCCTGTGGATCGTGGTCAACGCCCTGTGGGTGTTCAACATGACCGTCGCCACCGGGCACTTCGACGTGCTGCGCCGCAGCTTCGGCACGCTCTCGATCGACACCCGGACCCAGGCCATCCTCGTCGCGTTCTGCTTCGGCGGGCTGCTGGAGGCGCTCGCCGGGTTCGGGGCGCCCGTCGCGATCACCTCGGTGATGCTCGTGGCGCTGGGCTTCGCCCCGGTCAAGGCCGCGGTCGTGGCGCTGGTGGCCAACACCGCGCCCGTCGCGTTCGGGGCGATGGGGGTCCCGGTCATCACGCTCGCGCAGGTCACCGGCCTGCCGCTGGACGTGGTGTCGTCCACCGTGGGGCGGCAGACCCCGCTGCTCGCCCTGTTCGTCCCGCTGGTGCTGGTGTTCATCGTCGACGGGCGGCGCGGCCTGCGCGAGGCGTGGGTGCCCGCGCTCGGCTGCGGTGTCGTGTTCGCGCTCGGCCAGTTCCTGACCTCGAACTTCTTCTCCGTCGAGCTCACCGACATCGTGGCGTCGCTGGCCGGGGCCGTCACCGTCTTCGCGCTGGCCCGCGTGCAGCCGAACGCGGTGTGGGCGGCGCGGAAGCCGGCCCTCACCACCGGCGGCTCCTCCACCGGCACCCCCTCCACCGGCGGCGGCTCCACCGGCGACGGCGACCGCGATCCCGAGGAGACGCCCGACTCCCCCGCCGAGATCCGCAAGGCCTACGCCCCGTACGCGATCATCATCGTCGTCTTCGCGCTGGCCCAGCTGCCCGGCATCAAGGACCTGCTGGCCTCGGTGAAGATCGCGTTCGCCTGGCCCGGCCTCGACGTGCTGACCCCCGACGGCGCCCGCGACAAGGTCAACGACTTCTCCTTCGCCGTGCTGTCGACCGCGGGCACGCTGATGGTCGTCGCCGCGGTGATCGTCGCGGTGGTGCTCGGCGTCGGTGCCCGCCGCACGATCACCACCTGGACGACGACCGTCGGCGAGCTCAAGTGGGCGATCCTCACCGTCGCCTCGGTGCTGGCGCTGGCCTACGTCATGAACGCCTCGGGCCAGACGACCTCGATCGGCCTGTTCGTCGCCGGAGCCGGTGCCGCCCTCGCGTTCCTGTCCCCCGTCCTCGGCTGGTTCGCGGTCGCCGTGACCGGCTCCGACACCTCGGCCAACGCCCTGTTCGGCTCGCTCCAGGTGACCGCGGCCCAGGGCGCCGGCCTGCCCCCGGAGCTGCTGGCCAGCGCCAACTCCTCGGGCGGGGTGCTGGGCAAGATGCTCAGCCCCCAGAACCTCACCATCGCCGCCGCGGCGGTGAAGCTGGACGGCCAGGAGGGCACGCTCCTCCGCAAGGTCATCGGCTGGAGCCTGGGGATGCTCCTGATCCTGTCGACGCTCATCGCCCTGCAGGCCTCGCCGGTCCTGAGCTGGATGCTGCCCTGAGCACACGGATACCCGGCGGTGGCCGTGGCGGGCCGCGCGGGCTCCCGTCACACGACCCGACCGTGCCGGTGGGCGGGCACCGACCGCAGCCGTGACGGCCGAGCGGAACTCCGTTGCTGTTCCCGGCGGTCCGCACGGCAACCCGGTTCCGTTCACGCAGGACGGCGGGGCAGCGAACAGCACCGGGCGGCAGGCAACAGCGCCACGGCGGGCGGCGGCGGTGCAGGGCGCGTGCAGAGGGCGGCGCAAGGCGCGGTGCAGGGCACGGCGCGATGCAGGGGGCCGCTCCTCCGGTGGGGACCGGGCTCGGCTGATCAGCGGTGGTCGTGGGGTTCGGTGCGGTAGGTGTGCCCGGTCGGGGTGGTCCACTCCAGTGACCGGTCCGGGTGCAGGGTGACCTGCCAGCCGGGTTGTTCCTTGAGGTCGTGGTGGGCGGTGCACAGGCAGGCCAGGTTGTCCTCCGACGTGGTCCCGCCGTCCGCCCAGGCGATGACGTGGTCGAGTTCGCAGGTGGTCGCGGCCCGGCGGCAGCCCGGGGCCCGACAGGTCACGTCCCGGGCCCGGACGTGGTCGGCCAACGCGGCGGGTGGTCGGTAGGTGGCGCGGCCGTGATCGAGCACCGCGCCCGAGAGCGGGTCGGTGACCAGGCGCCGCCACACCGCGTCGGCGGCGATGTCGCGGGCCAGGTGGGCGGGGATCGGGCCGTACCCGGTGATCTCGCACGGCCCCTCATCCGCCCCGATCAACGTGGAGTAGGGGACCACGACGGTGATCAACGGCTTCCCCGGTGTCACCGGAGCCACGACCGTCGGGTCCGCGGTGGGGTCGCGGATGACCAGCTTCCCGGTGAGTGCGGCGGCGGCGAGGTCGGCACGGCGCTGGTCCAGCGTCCGCGGGTCGTCGGCGCCCATGCCGCGGGCCAGACGGGTCAGCCACTGGAACGACGACGCGGCGTCCGGGGCGGACATCCGCGCCCACACCGTCGCCATCCCGTCCTCACCCGGGAACACGTCCACCCGGCGTTCCTTCCGTGCCGCCTGATGACGTTCCGCGGCCCCGTCCGGGTCGACGGTGAGGATCGCCCGGCGCAGCGCCGCGGACAACTGCGCCCACGTCTGACCGGGCGCCGCAGGCAGCACCCGCTCCTGCACCGCGGCCGCGTGAAGGTCGGACAGGACCGCGAGCCGGTCCAGGATCAACCGCACCCTCGGCACATCGAGCCGGCCTGCTTCCAGGAGGTCTCTGGTCGGGCGCAGCACCCCGTCGAGCCGGATCGCCTGCGCCAACCGCACCTCACCGGCCCCCGGCGACAAGGTCAACGCCATGGCCACCTCGGGCCCGGCCCACTCCCGCGCCGGGACCGCAGCGGTCACCGGCCGGATGGATCCGTCCCCGCCCCGCCGGGAGAACTCGGCGAGAACGGCGAACTGGCGGGCCGCAGCCCAGGAGACCATCGACTCGAACCCGACCACGGCATCCACCAGATCGGCGTCGGACAACAGCGTGAGATCGCTGGTGGTGAGATCGAGTTCGAGCCCGAGGACACCGGACGGAACCGGATCGGGCACGACTCCCTGTGGAGGATCGGGATCGAGAACGGAGGGGAACATGCGTTCGATTCTATCGGTCTGACGTGCGCAGAACTACGAATCGACCGAAGAAAGGTGCAGCAGCACACGTAACCACGGGACCCGGACCGGAAGCACCGATGTCCACCTAACGGGAGAAGTGCTCCCACCCCGCCGGCCCACCCTCATAGGGCCGCCCGTCCACCAGAACAGCAGCGGCCCCGGCCCGCACCTCCCCGATCACCAGCCATCCCTCCGGAACGGAACCGGGGAAGGCGGCGGCGAGGGCGTGGTCCTCCCCGCCGGTCAGGATCCAGTGCAGGGGGTCCACGCCGAGGGCCTGCCCCACGTCGGCCAACCGCCCGGTCACCGAGAACGCCGCGGACCGCACGTCCACCACCACCCCCGACGCCACGGCGACGTGCCCCAGATCGGCCAGCAGCCCGTCCGACACGTCGATCATCGCCGTGGCCCCGGCCCGCGCCGCCTGCGGACCGGCCGCGTACGGCGGCTCCGGCACCCGGTGCGCCCCGACGACCGCCACCGGCGACCGGAACCCCCGCCCGAGCACCGCGAGACCTGCCGCCGACCACCCCAGCCGCCCCGCCACCGCGAGCACGTCTCCCGGCCGGGCCCCGCTGCGCGTGACGGGATCGAGCCCGTCCAGCGACCCGAGGGCGGTCACGGACAGCACCAGCTGCGCCGACGCGGCGACGTCGCCGCCCACCACCCCGGCCCCGGCCGCCTCGGCCTCGGCCCACAGCCCGTCGGTGAGCCCCTGCAGCAGCTCGACGTCGGTGTCGGCCGGGCAGGCCAGCCCCACCAGCAGCGCCGTCGGCACCGCCCCCATCGCCGCGACGTCGGCCAGGTTGGCCGCGGCCGCCTTGCGCCCCACCTGCTCGGGCGTCGACCAGTCCATCCGGAAGTGCACGCCCTCGACCAGCACGTCGGTGCACGCGACGACCCGCCCGTCGGGCGCCGCGACCACCGCGGCGTCGTCCCCGGGACCCAGCAGCGTCGACGCCGGCTGCGTCCGGCCGGCCGTCACGCTCGCGATCAGGCCGAACTCACCGAGTGAAGCAAGGGTGATCTTCTTCTCCGCAGGGGTCGACGATGTGGGCAACGGGGTCTCCTCCGGTACGTTCGGCGTCCGACCTTCCTCCCCACGGACGGTCCCGGACGTAGTCAGAGCTCAGTGGAAGGGGCACGACGTGGTGCAGGCGTACATCTTGGTCCAGACCGAGGTCGGGAAGGCCGCGGCCGTGGCCTCCTCGATCGCCGGGATCACCGGGGTGATCTCGGCGGAGGACGTCACCGGGCCCTACGACGTCATCGTGCGCGCGGAGGCCGACGATGTCGACCTCCTCGGGCAGCTCGTCGTCGCACAGGTGCAGGGCGTCAACGGGATCACCCGGACGCTCACGTGCCCGGTGGTCCACCTGGCCGGCTGAGCATCCCGGTGCCCGCCGCCACCCGTCCGCCGCTGCCGGTCCTCATCGCGATCGCGCTGCCGGTGCTGCTCGCCGTGGTGGTGGCGGGCATCGGGATCACGGCCCGCTTCGCCGGGTCCGAGACCCCCGCGCCCGACACCACGCCGCTGGCCACTCCCCCCGTCGACGCACCCGACGCCGCGGGCCCGGAGTGCACCTCGCTGCTCGCGAACCTCGACGGCGACCTCCCGTCCGGCGACGCGACCCTCCCCGTCCGCGCCCTCGCCGATCCCGCTCCGGACGGCGTCCGCGCCTGGGCGGCCGCGCCGCGCCCGGTCGTGCTGCGCTGCGGGCTGCCGCGGCCGCAGGAGCTGACGCCGACCTCGGCGCTGCTCGAGATCGACGGCGTCCAGTGGCTGCAGCTCGACGACGGCGTGCCGGAGCCGGTGATCGTCAGCTACGTGGCCGTCGACCGGCCCGTCTACGTCGTGCTGACCACGCCCGTCGACGCGGGCAGCGGCCCGCTGCAGGCCGTGTCCGACGTGGTGCGGGACACACTGCCCGCCACCCCCGTCGTGGTCCGGTAGGGGCGTTCTACGCTCGACGCATGGTGACGATGTCCCGGGCCACCGAGGACTACCTCAAGGCGATCTACACGCTCGCCCATCACGGGGGCCCCGTCACCACCAGCACGCTCGCCCACGAGCTGGGGGTCTCGTCGCCGTCGGTGTCGGCGATGCTCAAGCGCCTGGAGGACGGCGCGCTGCTCGACCGGCCCGACCACCGCACCGTCGCCCTCACCGCCGCGGGCGAGCAGGCGGCGCTGCGGGTCGTGCGGCGCCACCGGCTGCTGGAGACCTTCCTCGCGCAGGTCCTCGACGTGCCGTGGGACGAGGTGCACGCCGAGGCCGAGCTCCTCGAGCACGCGCTGTCCGAGCGGCTGGAGGACCGGATCGACGCCGCGCTCGGCCACCCCACCCACGATCCGCACGGCGACCCGATCCCGCCCCGCGACGGCCCGCACGTCGAGGTACGCGGCACGCCGCTGGACGCGGTGCCCGCGGGGTCGCGGTTCCGCGTCGAACGGGTGTCCGACCGCGACAGCGCCGCCCTGCGCTACCTGGGCGGCCTGGGCATCGTCCCCGGGGCGGAGCTGACGGTCGAGGAGCAGGCGCCGTTCGGCGGCCCGCACTGGGTCCGCGTCGGCGACGACCGGCACGCGCTCGGCCCGACCCTGACCCAGCTCGTCCACGGGCACGTCGTCTCGTCGTGAGACACCTCTTGTCGACGTGATCAGGCCCGCCTGACGTCCCGCTTCATGGTGACGACGGCCCGCGGCGGTGACGGCACGCCGTCGCCGTCGGTGCAGGAGATGCGGCGCAGGCCCGGGCTGCGCGGACGGCTGGCGTTCTTCGGGCCGGCGTTCGTCGCGAGCTCGTCAACCGCCGCGCCACCACCGCGGTCGCCGGGCTGGCCGCCCTGGTGATCATCGGGCTGAACGGGTTCCTGATCTGGCAGACGGTGACCGGCGGCTAGCGCAGGCCGGTGCCCCGGGCGAGCGCGGTCTCGACCAGCGTGGACAGCAGGGCCGGGTAGTCGAGGCCGGTGACGGCCCAGACCCGCGGGAACATCGAGATCGGCGTGAAGCCGGGCATGGTGTTGACCTCGTTGACGGTCAGCTCGCCGTCGGCGCCCACGAAGAAGTCGACGCGGGCGAGGCCCTGGCCGTCGAGCGCGCGGAAGGCGGCGACCGCCATCTCGCGGACGCGGTCGGCGACGTCGTCGTCGAGCTTGGCCGGGATGTCGAACTCGCAGACGTCGTCGAGGTACTTGGCGTCGAAGTCGTACCACTCCGCGTCGCCGACGATCCGGATCTCGGCCGCGACGCTCGCGCGGACCGAGCCGTCGGGGAGCTCCAGCACCCCGACCTCCACCTCGCGCCCGACAACCGCGGCCTCCACCAGCACCTTCGGGTCGTGCTCGCGGGCCGTCGCGATCGCCGTGTCGAGGTCGGCCCAGTCGGTGACGCGGGTGATCCCGACCGACGAGCCCGCCCGGGCCGGCTTCACGAACGCCGGCAGCCCGACGCGCTCGCGCTGCTCCGCCGTCAGCGTCGCCGTGCCCGGCCGAAGCACGACGACGGTGCCGATCGGCAGGCCGTCGGCGGCGAGGAGCTTCTTGGTGAACTCCTTGTCCATGCCCGCCGCGCTCGCCAGCACCCCGGCGCCGACGTAGGGCAGGCCCGCCATCTCCAGCAGCCCCTGGATCGTGCCGTCCTCGCCGTAGGGCCCGTGCAGGACGGGGAACACGACGTCGACGCCGGAGAACACCTCGCCGGCGCGGTCGGGGTCGAGGACGACCAGGCCGCCGCGGGTGGGGTCACCGGGCAGGGCCAGCGCGGTGCGGGAGCCGTCGACCGACGGCAGCGCGCGGCCGGAGATCGCCAGCTCGCGGACGTCGTCGGTGCCCAGGACCCAGGCCCCGTCCGGGGTGATCCCGACGGGGACGACCTCGAACCGCTCGGGGTCGAGGTGGGCCAGCACGCTGCCCGCGGACACGCACGAGATCGCGTGCTCGCTGCTGCGCCCGCCGAACACCACCGCCACCCGGACCCTGGTCATGGGGCCCGAGGGTAGGCCGGACGCGCTTCCGCACCGGGATCGGGGGCGGCGGCGGGGGTCAGGGCGCGAAGCGCCGTTCCAGGTCGCGGACCTCGGGCAGGCCGATGAGGTCGGTGAAGCCGTCGAAGGTCGGCAGGTCGGGCAGGGTCGCGGCGGGGGTGCCGTCGCGGTGCAGCGTCCGCAGGAACGCCTGGATGCCCGCGGTGGCCGCGAGCAGCGTGCCGATCGGGTAGAGCACGAGCGAGAAGCCCAGCTCGCGGATCCGGTCGAGCGGGATCGGCGGGGTGCGCCCGCCCTCGGCCCAGTTGAACACCAGCGGGGCGACGCCCTTCAGCTCGGTCGCCACCCGCTCGATGTCGGCGTCGCTCACGGGAGCCTCGACGAACAGCACGTCGGCCCCCGCCTCGGCGTAGGCACGGGCGCGGGCGATCGCCGCGTCCAGCCCCTCGACGGCGGCGGAGTCGGTGCGGGCGATGAGCAGGAAGTCGGGGTCGTGCCGGGCCGCGACGGCCGCGCGGATCTTGCCCGCCATCTCCTCGACGCCGATCACGGCCTTGCCGCTCATGTGCCCGCACTTCTTCGGCATCACCTGGTCCTCCAGGTGGATGCCGGCGACCCCGGCCTGCTCGTAGAGCTGCACGGTGCGCACGACGTTGATCGCGTTGCCGTAGCCGGTGTCGGCGTCGGCGATCACCGGCACGTCGACGGCCGCGACGATCCGCCGCGCGTTGTCGACCATCTCGGTCCCGGTCAGCAGCCCGACGTCGGGCCGCCCCACCAGCGAGGCCGTGGTGCCGAACCCGGTCATGTAGACGACGTCGAACCCGGCCTGCTCGACGAGCCGCGCCGACAGCGCGTCGTAGGCGCCGGGGGCGACGAGCGTGCCGGGCGCGGCGAGCAGCTCACGGAGCCGCGCGCGGGGCGCACTCGGTCGCGACAACAGATCTCCCACGTGCTTCCTTCCGCCGAATGTATGCAAAGTAACCCCGAAGCCTGGACGAGGGAACCTCCACGTCCTAGTTTGCACACAATCTCGCGACAGGAGGTCGGGTGACCCGGGCATCGGAACGCGCCACCGGCGCCGTGCGGGAGCTGATCCTGCGCGGGGAGTTCGCGGCCGGTGCGCGGCTCGGCGAGGTCGAGCTGGCCGAGCGCCTGGGCGTCAGCCGCACCCCCGTCCGCGAGGCGCTGGCCCGCCTGGCGTCGGAGGGGCTGGTCGAGATCGTGCCCAACCGGGGGGCGCGGGTCAGCAGCTGGACGGTCGCCGAGCTGGAGGAGGTGTTCGACCTGCGCGCCGCCCTCGAGCCCCGGCTCACCGCGCTGGCCGTCCCGAACGCGGGCCCGGCCGACGTCGACGCGCTCGACGACCTCGCCCACCGCATGCTCGACGCCGAACTGGACGACCTCGTCCCGCTCAACCGCGCGTTCCACGGCCGGCTCGTGGAGCTGGCCGCGCACCCGGCGCTGGCAGGTGCGCTCGCCGGGGCGGTCCACGCCCCGATCGTGCTCCGCAACTTCCACGCCTACGACGACGCGTCGCTGCGTCGCAGCCTCGCCCACCACGTCGAGATCGTCGCCGCGGTGCGCGCCGGTGATCCCGTCTGGGCGCAGGCCGTCATGACCGCACACATCCACAACGCCCGGGCCGTGATGGTCCGAACCGCCCGTGAGCAGGAGGATTCATGAGCTATCGACTCGGGGTCGACGTCGGCGGCACCTTCACCGACGTGCTGCTGGTCGAAGAGGCCAGCGGCGCCACCTGGCGCGCGAAGACCGCGTCCACCCCCGCCGACCAGGCCGTCGGCGTGCTGAACGGCATCGGCAAGGTCTGCGCGGAGGCCGGGATCTCGCTGGCCGAGGTCGACCAGGTGCTGCACGGCACGACCGTCGCCACCAACGCGATCCTGGAGGGCAAGGGCGCCACCGTCGGGCTGGTGACGACGAAGGGGTTCCGGCAGGTCCTGCAGATCGCGCGGTCCTACGTGCCCGGCGGGCTGGCCGGCTGGATCATCTGGCCCAAGCCCGAGCCGCTGGCCGCGCTGGAGAACACCGTGGAGGTCTCCGAGCGCCTGGCCTCCGACGGCGCCGTGATCCGCCCCCTCGACGAGGACGACGTGCGCGCGCAGCTCGGGACGCTCTCGGGCATCGAGGCGCTGGCCGTCTCCCTGATCAACTCCTTCGCCGACCCCGCGCACGAGCGGCGGATCGCCGAGATCGCCGCGGAGGTCCTGCCCGGGGTGCCGGTGTCGCTGTCCAGCGACGTCCTGCCCGAGCTGCGCGAGTACGAGCGCACCGTCACGACCGTGGCCAACGGGTACGTCCAGCCGCAGGTCAAGCGGTACGTCCAGACCCTCGCCACGCAGCTCCGCGACGGCGGGGTGACCGGCGAGCTGGCCATCCTGCGCAGCGACGGCGGGCTGTCCTCGGCGCAGGCCGCGATCGACTCCCCGGTCACGATGCTGCTGTCCGGCCCGGCCGGCGGCGTCACCGGCGCGGTGTGGGTCGCCGAGCAGTGCGGGTTCTCCGACCTCATCACCTTCGACATGGGCGGCACCTCCACCGACGTCGCGCTGGTCCAGGGGCTCACGCCGCGGATCGGGCGCGAGACCAAGGTCGGCGACCTCACGGTGCGCGCCTCGTCGGTCGACGTCCGCACGGTCGGCGCGGGCGGCGGCTCGATCGCGCACGTCCCCGAGCTGACGAAGGCGCTGCGCGTCGGGCCGCAGTCGGCCGGCGCCGACCCGGGACCGGCGGCGTACGGGAAGGGCGGCACCGAGCCGACCGTCACCGACGCCAACGTCGTCCTCGGCTACCTGCCGTCCTCGCTGGCCGGCGGCGAGATCACCCTCGACGTCGACGCGGCCCGCACCGCCGTCGCGTCGGTGGCCGACGCGATGGGGCTCAAGTCCCCGGAGGCCGCGGCCGCGGGGATCGTCGACATCGTCAACGAGAACATGCTCGGCGGCCTGCGCCTGGTGTCGGTGCAGCAGGGCTTCGACCCGCGCGACTTCGCGCTCGTCGCCTTCGGCGGGGCCGGTCCGCTGCACGCCAACGCCCTCGGCGTCCTGACGGGTGCCTGGCCGGTGATCGTCCCGCCGTCGCCGGGGGTGCTGTGCGCGCTCGGCGACGCGACGACGTCGAAGCGGGCGGAGTCGGCCCGCACCGTGCTGCGCCGCTTCGCCGACCTCACCGGCGGCGAGCTGGCGACCGTGCTCACCGAGCTGGCGCAGGAGGCGGGCGACCGGCTCGCGCAGCAGGGCGTGGACGACCCGACCGTCACCTTCCAGGTCGACGTCCGCTACCACGGGCAGGGCTTCGAGATCCCGATCGAGGTGCCCACCCTCGACGGCGACCCGCTCGCGGCGCTGGCCGCCGACTTCGACGTCGAGCACGAGCGCCTGTTCTCCTTCCTGCTCGGCACCGACCACGAGCTGGTCAACGCCCGCGCGACGGTGTCCGGGCCGCGCCCGTCCGTCGCGGCGGTGACGCTCCCCGAGTCCGAGGGCCCGCCGACGCCGATCGACACCCACCCGGTCCACGTCTCCGGCGGCTCCGTCGACGCACACGTCTACGACCGCACCGCGCTGCGCGCCGGCGACGTGGTCGCCGGGCCCGCGATCGTCGTCGAGATGGACTCGACGACGTTGGTCCTGCCCGGCCACGCGGCCACCGTCCACCCGTCCGGTTCGCTCCTCATCCGCCCGGAGGCCTGAGTCATGGCACGCATCGTCGAGACCGCAACGGGCACGATCGAGAAGGCCGAGGTCGACCCCGTCGTCCTGGACCTCATCGAGAACGGCCTGCGCAACGCCCGCTACGAGATGGACGAGGTGCTGTTCCGCACCGCCCTGTCCCCCGGCATCCGCGAGCAGCACGACGAGTTCCCGCTGATCGGCGACCCGAGCGGGAAGATGGTCGTCGGCCAGTTCGGGCTCTCCATCCCCGACTTCCTCGAGGGCTTCGACGACACCGTCGAGGAGGGCGACGTCCTGCTGACCTCCGACCCGTACGCCTGCGGCGCCGCGATCAGCCACGCCAACGACTGGCTGATCGTCGTGCCGATCTTCAAGGACGGGCGCGTGGTCGGGTGGGCGTCGATGTTCGGGCACATGTCCGACGTCGGCGGCAAGACGCCCTGCTCGATGCCGACCGACGCCCGCACGATCTACGAGGAGGGCGTGGTCATCCCGCCCTTCAAGCTGTACTCGAAGGGGAGGCTCAACGAGGACGCGCTGCGGATCATCCTCAACCAGGTCCGGATGCCCGACTGGAACCGCGCCGACCTCAACGGTCTCGTCGCGGCCTGCCGCACGGCGAGCCGCCGGGTCGTCGAGATGTGCGACCGCTTCGGCACCGCGACCTACCTCTCCGCCCTCGACGCCCTGCTGCAGCGCAACTACGACGCGATGAAGGCGCTGCTCGGGATGGTGTTCGAGGAGGGCCGGACGCTGTCGTTCACCGACTGGATCTGCGACGACGGCGTCGGGAACGGCCCGTACGAGCTGAAGCTCTCGCTCACCCGCACCGGGGAGAAGGTGCACCTGGACTTCACCGGGTCGAGCCCGCAGGCGGCCGGGCCGATCAACTACTACATCAACGAGAACCTCACCCGCATGTTCTTCGGGATCTACATGATCACCGTGGCGGACCCGCAGATCCTGTGGAACGACGGCTTCTACCCGCTCGTCGACGTCACGATCCCGGACGGCTCGTACTGGAAGCCGAAGCACCCGGCGTCGCTCAACGGCCGCAACCACGGCATCGGGCGGGTGTTCGACCTGTTCGGCGGGCTGCTCGGGCAGACCAACCCGGCGCTGCTCAACGCGGCGGGCTTCTCGTCGTCGCCGCACTTCATGTACTCCGGCAACTACTCCACGGGTGAGCGCAAGGGCGAGTGGTTCCAGCTCTACTCCATCGGCTTCGGCGGCATCCCCGGCCGCCCGCTCGGTGACGGGCCGGACGGCCACTCGCTGTGGCCGAGCTTCGTCAACATCCCGTGCGAGTACCTGGAGTCCTACTACCCGCTGCGGATCGAGAAGTGGGAGACGGTCTCCGACACCGGCGGGGCGGGCCTGCACCGCGGCGGCAACGGCGTCGACGTCGCGTACGTGTTCGAGGAGCCCGGCACCATCGCCATCCACGACGACCGCTGGCTGACCTACCCGTGGGGCGTCAACGGCGGCGCGCCCGGGGCCCGGGGCACGAAGTGGCTGGAGCGGCCCGACGGGTCCCGGCAGGTGCTGCCGAGCAAGTGCCACGACGTGCCGGTCTCCCCCGGCGACGTGCTGCACTTCGTCACCTGGGGCGGCGGCGGCTGGGGCGACCCGCTGGAGCGCGACCCGGCCCTGGTGGAGCTGGAGGTGCGGCGCGGGCTGGTGACGGCCGAGGGCGCCCGGCGCTACGGGGTGGTGGTCGGCGACGAGGCGGCGACGACCGCCCTGCGCGAGGAGATGCGGGCGTCACGGCCCGCCGAGCTCCCGGTGTTCGACATGGGCCCGCCGATGGCGGAGATCCTGGCCAACTGCGAGGCCGAGACCGGCCTGCCCGCGCCGAAGCAGCCGGTGTGGAGCTGACCCGCCCGTGCGCGGAGACGGCTGCCCCGGCCGCCGTTCCCGCGCACGAGGGGGCGGCGTGACCGGCCCGCACGGCACCGCGTTCTCCGGACGGGTCGGGTGGGGCGAGCGGCCCGCGCTGGTCGTCGTCGACCTCGTGCGGGCCTACACCGAGACGGGCGGGCCGTTCCTGCTGCCCGATGCGGCGCCGGCCGTGGCCGCCACGGCCGAGCTGGTGGACGCCGCCCGCACCGCCGGGCGGCCCGTCGTCTGGACGGTGGTGCGCTACGACCGCGGCCTGTCCGACGGCGGGCTGTTCGTCCGCAAGGTGCCCGCGCTGGCCGCCTTCGCCGACGGGGCCGAGGGCGGGTGGGGCGGGCTCGTACTGGAGCCCGCCGCCGGGGAGCCGGTCGTCGCCAAGCAGTACGCGAGCGCGTTCTTCGGCACCTCGCTCGCGGCCACGCTGCACGCGGCGGGCGTCGACACGGTGGTGATCACCGGCGTGTCCACCTCCGGCTGCGTCCGCGCCACCGCCACCGACGCCCTGAACCACGGCTTCCGCCCCCAGGTCGTGCGCGACGCCTGCGCCGACCGCACCCCGGAGCTGCACGACCAGAACCTCCGCGACCTCGACGCCAAGTACGCCGACGTCACCGACCTCGCCGACGCCCTGGCCCACCTGCGCCGCTGACGGTCAGCGGCGCGAGCGCCTGCGCGCCGGGCGCGCCGTGCCGATCCCGGCCAGGTGCAGCGCGACGCAGAGCAGGCCGGCGGTGGTGAGCGTCTGCGGGGTGACGACCGAGAGGCTGGTGCCGGCGAGCTCGAGGATCAGGGCGAGACCGAACAGCACCGCGGCGGCGATGGCGACCATGGGGACGTCCTTCGGGTGGGAGGAGGGGGCCGCCAGGATCGGGGATCGGCGGGCCGTCCGCCGGGTCCGGTGCCGAGATGTGACCTCCGCGGGTAGCGTCGGTCCATGACCGATCTCGCCGACGTCCGCCGCATCGTCGCCCAGGACAGCGGGCTCGCGAGCGTGAGCGTGGTGCGCGCCGACGGCACCCCGCACGCGTCGCTCGTCAACGCCGGGGTGCTCGACCACCCGGTCACCGGCGAGCCCGTCGTCGGCTACGTGACCTACGGCCCGGTCAAGCTCCGCACCCTGCGCGCCCGCCCCGCCACGTCGATCCTGTGGCGCGCGGGCTGGCGCTGGGCCGCGGTCGACGGCGACAGCGAGCTGATCGGCCCCGGCGACGTCGACGCCGAGCAGCTGCGGCTGCTGCTGCGCGCGGTGTTCGCCGCGTGCGGCGGCACCCACGACGACTGGGACGCCTACGACCGCGCGATGCTCGACGAGGGCCGGGTCGCGGTGCTGGTGAGCCCTCGGAAGGTCTACGGCAACGCGTGACCGGGGATCAGCCCCTCGTGAGCAGGGACCGGGCGAAGAAGGCCAGGTTGGCCGGGCGCTCGGCCAGTCGCCGGACGAAGTAGCCGTACCACTCGGTGCCGTAGGGCAGGTAGACGCGCACGGTCTCCCCCGCGGCGGCCAGTTCGCGCTGCTCCCGCGGCCGGACGCCGTGCAGCATCTGGATCTCGTAGGCCCGGCCGCGGCCGAGGTGCCGCGCGATGTCGATCAGCACGGGGTCGTGCGTGGCGACCATCGGCAGCCCGTACCCGCTCCCCCGGCCACCGGCCATGAGGACCTCCAGGCAGCGGACGTAGGACAGGTCGACGTCACGGCGTGCGCGGAACGCGACCGACGCCGGCTCGTCGTAGGCGCCCTTGCACAGCCGCACGCGGGACCCGGCCAGGTCACGGCAGTCGCCCTCGGTGCGCCGCAGCGCCGCCTGCACGACGGCGCCGACCCACGGGTGGTCGACGCGCAGGTCGCGCACGATCTGGAGCGTCGAGTCGGTCGTGGTGTGGTCCTCCATGTCGACGGTCACCGTGGTGCCGGCGGCGTGCGCGGCCTCGCAGATCTGCCGCGCGTGGTCGAGCGCGATCTTCTCCCCGTCGGCGCCGGGCAGGGCCTGCCCGAGCGCGGAGAGCTTCACCGACACCTCGACGCGCGGGGCGAGCCCGTCGTCGCCGAGGCGGCGCAGCAGGGTGCGGTAGGCGTCGGTGTTCGCGGCGGCGCGGGAGCGGTCGGTGGTGTCCTCGCCCAGGTGGTCGACGGTGACGAGCCGGTCGGCGGTGAGCGCGCGGGCCGCCGCCACCGCCTCGTCCAGGGTCGTGCCGGCGACGAACCGGTCGACGACGGGGCGCAGCAGCGGGGTGTCCTCGGCGAACGTGCGCAACGGGCCCGAACGGGACGCGGCCAGCATCAGCGACCTCAGCATGGGCCGGAACGTTAGGGCGGTCACCCCGTCGCCGGTTCGTCCGAGCGGACAACGAATCAGGGGTCGGTCAGTACGATCCGCCCATGGAGCCCACCCTCGCCCGGGTGCTGGCCGCGCTCGGCTCACCCCTGGTCGACGTGCGGGTGGCCCCGGCCGGCCTGGACGCCCCGGTCACCGGCGTCGCGATCCTCGACCCCGACGACGACCCGGCCGACCATCCCGGGCGCCTCGTCCTGCTGATCGGCGCCCGCGGCCACGACGCCGTGCGGCCGCTGCGGGCGGCGGCCCGGCACGGGGCCGTCGCGGTGGCCGTCAAGCCCGGTCCCGGCTCCGACGACGAGCTGGTCGCCGCGGCCGCCGACGCGGGCGTCGCCCTGCTCGCCGTCCGCACCGACGCGCGCTGGGACCAGGTCGAGTCGCTGGTCCACGGCGTCCTCGACGACGGCACCCCGCCGGCCGACGGCGACGCGGGCGACCTCTACTCCCTCGCCCAGACCGTCGGGCTGCTCACCGGCGGGCTGGTCAGCATCGAGGACACCGCGAGCCGGGTGCTCGCCTACTCCCGCTCCGACGCGACCGCCCCCGACGAGCTGCGGCGGCTGTCGATCCTGGGCTGGCAGGGCCCGGCCGACTACCTCGCGACGCTGCGCGGGTGGGGCGTGTTCGACCGGCTGCGCACCGGCGAGGACGTCGTCCGCGTCGACGAGCACGCCGAGCTCGGGATCCGGCGCCGGCTCGCCGTGGGCATCCACGCCGGGCAGCGCCAGCTCGGCACGATCTGGGTGCAGGAGGGGGCGACGCCGTTCGCGGAGCGGGCGGAGAGCGTGCTGGTCGGGGCGGCGCGGGTGGCGGCGGGACACCTGGTCCGGCGGCGCTCGCAGCAGTCGCCGGGCGCCCGCTGGAGCCGCGACGTCGTCGCCGGGCTGCTCGACGGCCGGGTCGGGGCCGACCTGGTGGCCGCCACCTTCGGGCTGGACCCGGACGAGCCCGCGGTGGTCGTGGCGTTCGCCGCGTCGTCGGAGCCGGGGAAGGCGGAGCCGGGGGTGGCGGAGCTGGGGGTGGCGGAGCTGACCGAGGTGGTGGCGGTGCACGCCGCGACGTTCCGGCGGGGCGCGCTCACCGCCCCGGTCGGGACCCGGGTGTACGCGGTGCTGCCTGCCGCGGGGACCGGGCGGGCGCTCACCGCGATGTGCGCGGAGGTCGTCGCGATCGCCGGGCGGCGGGCCGGTGCGCGGGTGCGGGCCGGGATCGGGTCGGGCGTCGGCGGGCTGGCCGGGGTGCCCGACTCGCGCGTCGACGCCGACCGCGTGCTCGACGCCATGCCGCCCGGCGCCGACGTGGCCGCGATCGGCGACCTGCGCGCGGAGATCCTGCTCGACGAGACCCTCGCCCGGCTCGCCGACCTGCACGATCCCGGCGCGGCCGCCCTCCTCGCCCACGACGCCGAGCACGGCGGCGACCTCGCGCCGAGCGTGCTGTCCTACCTCGACGCGCTCGGCGACGTCCGCACCGCGGCGGCCCGCCTCACCGTGCACCCCAACACGCTGCGCTACCGCCTGCGCCGGGCGTCGGCGGTGGCGGGGCTGCGCCTGGACGACCCGAGCGCCCGCCTCGTCCACCACCTGCACCTGCTGCGCGCCGCCCGCGAGGTCACCGCCGGGCCGCGGCGAACCGGCGCCACACCCACGCCCCCGGCTCCCGCCGCCCGGTGAGGACGTAGCCGGCGGCCACGGCGTCGGTGAGCGTCCGGTCCAGCGACCGGCGCGCCGACGGGTGCCCGACCAGCAGCAGCTCGTCGCCCGCCCGCAGCGCGACGTCGTCGCCGGGGGCCACGTCCGCGTCGTCGCCGCGCAGCACGAGCAGGACGACCGCGCACACCCGCTCGTCGCGGGCGCCGGGGTCGCGCAGCAGGTCGCCCAGCGCGACCCCGGTCGTCAGCGGTCCCCGCAGCGCGGGGGCCTGCGCGTCGTCGAGGCGGACCTTCCAGATCGCCTGCAGGCGCGGCCCGCACAGCGCGGTGAGCCGGTCGACGAGACCGGCGGCCCACGCGTCGTCGTGCTCGGGGGCCGCGCGCAGGAACCGCCACAGCAGCGGCGTGCTCAGCTGCGCGTACGCCTCGTGCGCCACGACCTCGGTGGGCACCAGCAGCGCGTCGACGGCCATCGCCCGGAACAGCGGCGCCCCCGCGTCCCGGTTCTGCCGGGCCGCGACGAACAGGTCCGGGTTCGCGCGCCGCGCCGCGGCCACCAGGGACAGGTTGGCCGCGTCGTTGTCGGTGGCGGCGACGAAGCCCACCGCGTCGCCGAGGTCGGCGCCGGCCAGCACCCGCGGGTCGGACCCGTCCCCGACGATCACGGGCCGGTCCTCGTCCCCGTCGGGCTCCGGCTCGATCACGGTCACCTCCAGGCCCGCCGCGTCGAGGTCGTCGGTGAGCCCGCGCCCGAACCGCCCGTACCCGCAGACGACCCAGCGCCCGTCCCGCGGCGGCGTCCCGCGCGGCGGGAGGTCGGCCCCCGGGCCGCTCTCCAGCCACGTCATCAGCTGGTAGGTCGCCGGGGCCCGCAGCGCGATCCGCAGGTGGCGGCCGAACGCGGCGAACGGGTTGACGACCGTCGGCGTCCCGAACGCCCGCATCCGGTCCGCGACCAGCGGGGACGCCGTGCGCGCCACCACCGGCAGGTCGGGCCTCGGCAGGGCGGCGGCCATCGTGACGGTCAGGTTCGCCTCGTCGTCGTTGGTGAGCGCGAGTACCCCGGCGCACCACGGGTGCTCCAGCCCGGCCGCGGTGAGCCGGTCCGCGTCGCGGGCGTCCCCCGCGAGCCCGGGCACGTCGGCGCGGTAGGGGGCGAGGTCGAGGCCCTCGATGCGCCCCCGGTCGATGTCGAGCACCACGAAGCGGCGGCCGAGGCGGTCGAACGCCCGCCCGAGCAGCTCGCCGGTGACGCCGTACCCGGCGATGAGCAGGAACGGCTCGCGCAGCCGGGCGACCTTGCGGGAGAAGTGCGCCGTCCGGACCGCCTGCCGGAAGCTCCGGTCGCGCAGCAGCGCGAGCAGCGACCCGATCGCGTACGCCCAGCCGATGACGGTCAGGAAGATCGTCGCGGTGACCCAGAGCCGCTGGGCGTAGGTGAAGGGGTAGGGGAGCTCGCCGAACCCGATCGTCGACGCGGTGTAGCTCATGAAGTAGAAGGCGTCGAGGAAGCCCATGTGGTGCGGGGCGCCCAGCTCGTCGCGCCCGGGCACCAGCGTCAGCCCGAGCACCCCGACCGCGAAGATCACGATCAGCGTGATCAGCGGCGCCCGCATCCGGCGCATGACCAGGAAGACCGTGGCCGAGGGACGCGGCTCACCCATCGCGGCCGCCGGTCAGGACCGGCTGAGGGACACGGTCTCGGACACGAGCAGCACCACCGACACCGCGTTGGCCAGCAGCGCACCGGCCGCCAGCGACACGACCGCCGTCGTGCCCGACGCGTCCAGCCCGTCCGGCGAGGCGTTGGCGAGGAACCCCCACACCGTCGCCGCGGCGACGAGCTGCAGGTCGGCGACGAGGCTGGTGGCCAGGTGCACCGCCCCCAGCTGGGTCCGGTCGCCGAACTTGAGCACGGTCGCGACCAGGCTCACCACGAGCGCCGCGAACAGCTCGTAGACGTTGTGCTGCGCCGGGTCGGTCAGGTCCCCCAGCACGAAGCCGAAGTTCACGGTGGCGGCCAGGAGCACGAAGAAGCCGAAGACCACCTTCTCCAGGTTCATCGCGTCCCCCGTCGTCGGACGCCCGGACCGTAGCGCCGCGGCGCCGTTCCCGCCGGATCACGCGATCTCGGCGGCCCTCCTGCCCCGGTCGAGGCGGCGCATGATCGGGGTGGCGGCGACGCCGTGGACCGTCACCGAGAGCACCACGACGAAGCCCACCGCGGCCCAGATCTGCTCGGCCCCCGCGAACGGCGCCTGCGACGTCGCGTAGGCGAGGTAGTAGAACGAGCCGATCCCGCGGATCCCGAACACCGCGATCGCCGTGCGCTCCTCGCCCGACCCGGTCGCGCCGCGCAGGGCCAGCCAGGCCGTCACCGGGCGCACGACCAGCACGAGGGCGACGCCCACGGCGACCATCGGCCAGGTCAGCGGGCCGAGCAGGCCGCGGACCACCGCGCCGCCGAACAGCACCAGCAGCAGCACGGTGAGCAGCCGCTCGATCTGCTCCACGAAGTCGTGCAGGACCTGGTGGTACTCGTGGTCGCGCTCGCTCGCGCGGATGGAGCGGGCGCAGACGAACACGGCCAGGAACCCGTACCCGCCCGCGACCTCGGTGAGGCCGTAGGCGAGGAACGTCGCGGCGAGCGCGATGAACCCCTCCGCGTGCGAGGCCAGCTTCAGCCGCTCCGACCGGGCGCGGAAGAACAGCAGCCCCAGGCCCCGCCCCACCACCACTCCCCCGACGACGCCGACCGCGATCTTGACGAGCACGTCGGTGAGCGCCCACTCGGCGACCCAGCCGAACGGGTCGGCCCCGGCCAGCGCGATCGCGATCGACGCGTAGACGAACGGGAACGCCAGCGCGTCGTTGAGGCCGGCCTCCGAGGTGAGGGCGAAGCGGACCTCGTCCTCGCCCTGCTCCGCGCCGCCCGGCTCGCCGACCTGCACGTCGGAGGCCAGCACCGGGTCGGTCGGGGCGAGCGCCGACCCGAACAGCAGCGCGGCGGCCGGGGCGAGGCCGAGCGCCCACCAGCCCAGCAGCGCGGTGGCGGCGATCATCAGCGGCATCCCGATCGCGAGCAGCCGCCAGGTCGAGGACCAGGAGCGCCACCCGATCGGCCGGTCCAGCTTCAGCCCGGCCCCCATCAGGGCGATGACGACCACGACCTCGGTGAGGTGCTCGGCGATCCCGGGGTGCGCGAGCGGGTCGGGGGCGGGCAGGGCGGGCACGGCGGCGAAGACCGCCATCCCCAGCCCGAGGAACACGATCGGCAGCGACAGGGGGCGGCCGGCCAGGAGCCGGGGCAGCAGGCCGGCCGCGAGCGCGCCGATCCCGACGAGCGCGAAGGTCAGGTCGATCAGGTCCATGGGGTCCGTTCACGGGGGTGGGCAACCTGCCCGGATGCCCGCTGCGGCCGGACCGAAACCCGTCGGCCCGGCGAGCCCCCCGCTGTCCGCGCCGATCGGACACCGGAGCACCCCCGATGCTGTGCGATCGGACAAGCCGTCGATCGCGCCGGCCTCCTACCGTTCCCCCATGGACGCCCTCACCCGCACCCCGGCGCCGCGCAACGAGCCGGTCCGCGACTACGCCCCCGGTTCCCCGGAGCGGGCCTCGCTGCAGGCCGCGCTCGCCGAGCTGGGCGACCGGCACCACGAGCTGACCGTCACGATCGACGGCGAGCAGCACGTCGCGGGGGGCACCCCGTTCGACGTCGTCGCCCCGCACGCCCACGCGCACGTGCTCGGTACGGGTGCGAACGCCACCCGCGAGGACGCGAAGTCGGCGGTCGAGGCGGCCCTGCGCGCGGCCCCGGCCTGGCGCGACCTCCCCTTCGACGAGCGCGCCGCCGTCCTGCTGCGCGCCGCCGACCTGCTCACCGGCCCGTGGCGCGACCGCATCAACGCGGCCACCATGCTCGGCCAGTCCAAGACCTGCTTCCAGGCCGAGATCGACTCCGCGTGCGAGCTCGCCGACTTCTGGCGCTTCAACGTCGCCTTCGCCCGCGAGATCCACGCGAACCAGCCGCAGAGCAGCCCCGGCGTGTGGAACCGCACGGACTACCGCCCGCTGGAGGGCTTCGTCTACGCGATCACGCCGTTCAACTTCACCGCGATCGCCGGCAACCTGCCCACCGCGCCCGCGCTCATGGGCAACACCGTGATCTGGAAGCCCTCGCCCACGCAGAGCCTCGCGGCCCACCTGACGATGCGGCTGCTCGAGGAGGCCGGGATGCCGCCCGGGGTGGTCAACCTCCTCACCGGCGACGGGCGCGAGGTCTCCGAGGTGCTGCTCGCCGACGCCCACCTGGCGGGCATCCACTTCACCGGGAGCTCGGCGACGTTCCAGCACCTGTGGGGGCGGGTCGGGGCGAACATCTCCGGCTACCGCACCTACCCGCGGCTCGTCGGGGAGACCGGGGGCAAGGACTTCGTGCTCGCCCACCCCAGCGCCGACGTCGACGTGCTCCGGACGGCGCTCGTCCGCGGCGCCTTCGAGTACCAGGGCCAGAAGTGCTCGGCCGCGAGCCGCGCGTTCGTGCCGCGCAGCGTGTGGGCACGCCTGCGCGACGACCTGGCCGCCGAGGTCGACGCGCTGCGGATGGGCGACGTCGCCGACTTCTCGAACTTCCTGGGCGCGGTGATCGACCGCCGCGCCTACGACAAGGTGACGGCGGCGCAGGAGATGGCCCGCACCGAGCTCCACGTGCTCGCCGGCGGCACGGCCGACGACAGCGTCGGCTACTTCGTGCGCCCCACGGTCGTCGTCGGGGCGGACCCGACGCACGAGGTGTTCCGCACCGAGTACTTCGGCCCGCTGCTCGCGGTGCACGTCTACGACGACGGCGACTTCGAGACCGTCCTGAAGCAGGTCGACGCGGGCTCCCCGTACGGCCTCACCGGTGCGGTGATCGCCCGGGACCGGGCCGCGGTCGCCCGGGCGAGCGAGTCGCTGAGGTTCGCCGCAGGCAACTTCTACGTCAACGACAAGCCGACCGGCGCGGTCGTCGGCCAGCAGCCCTTCGGCGGCGGCCGGGCGAGCGGCACCAACGACAAGGCGGGTTCGATCTACAACCTGCTGCGCTGGACGAGCCCCCGGACGATCAAGGAGACCTCGGTCGCCGCGACCGCGAGCGGCTACCCCCACCAGGGCTGACCCTTACGTCGGATTCGTCCCCGACGTGGGGCGGATCACCGCCGACCAGCGCTTTCCCGTTCCCGGACCAGGTGCTTAGCTATAGCAATCAATCACCCGTCCGTGGGAGCTGCCGTGCCCTACAAGTGGATCGCCCTGTCGAACACGACGTTGGGTCTGTTGATGGCGACGATCAACTCCTCGATCGTCCTCATCGCCCTGCCCGACATCTTCCGGGGCATCGGGATCGACCCGCTCGCGCCCGGCAACACCGGCTACCTGCTGTGGATGATCATGGGGTTCCTGGTCGTCACCGCGGTGCTGGTGGTCGGCTTCGGCCGCCTCGGCGACATGTACGGGCGCGTGCGGATGTACAACCTCGGCTTCGTGGTCTTCACGGTCGCGTCGATCCTGCTGGCCGTCACCTGGCAGTCCGGCGACGCCGCAGCGCTGTGGCTCATCGGCTGGCGCGTGGTGCAGGGCGTCGGCGGGGCGTTCATCATGGCCAACTCCAGCGCGATCCTCACCGACGCGTTCCCGGTCGAGCAGCGCGGACTCGCCCTGGGCATCAACGGCGTCGCCGCCATCGCGGGGTCGTTCCTCGGACTGGTGATCGGCGGGCTGCTCGGGCCCGTCAACTGGCACCTGGTCTTCCTGGTGTCCGTGCCGTTCGGGGTGTTCGGCACCGTCTGGGGCTACCTCAAGCTGCGCGACACCGGGCAGCGGACGCCCGCGCGCATGGACTGGTGGGGCAACCTCACCTTCGCCGTCGGCCTGATCGCGCTGCTCGTCGGCATCACCTACGGCATCCAGCCCTACGGCGACGACGTCATGGGCTGGGCGAGCCCGTTCGTCCTGACCTGCATCGTCGGCGGGGTCCTCGTGCTCGCCGCGTTCGTGCTGATCGAGCGCCGCGTCGCCCAACCGCTGTTCGCGATCGACCTGTTCGCCAACCGCGCGTTCACCCTCGGCAACGCCGCGAACCTGCTGGCCTCGCTCGGCCGGGGCGGGCTGCAGTTCGTCCTCATCATCTGGTTGCAGGGCATCTGGCTGCCGCGCCACGGTTACTCCTTCGAGCAGACGCCGCTGTGGGCCGGGATCTACATGCTGCCGCTGACGGTCGGGTTCCTCGTGGCCGCGCCGGTCTCCGGCGTGCTGTCCGACCGGTACGGCGCGCGCTGGTTCGCCACCGGCGGCATGGTGCTGTCGGCGGCCAGCTTCGCGCTGCTCGACGTGCTCCCGATCGACTTCGGCTACCCGGCGTTCGCGGCGATCCTGCTGCTCAACGGCATCGGGATGGGCCTGTTCACCTCGCCCAACCGGGCCGACGTCATGAACAGCCTCCCCGCGCGGGCCCGCGGCGCGGGCGCGGGCATGACGGCGACGTTCCAGAACTCCGCGATGGTGCTCTCGATCGGCTTCTTCTTCAGCCTGATGATCATCGGGCTGTCCCAGGACCTGCCCGCGGTGATGGCGCAGGGGCTCACCGAGCACGCCGTGCCCGCGGCCGACGCCGCCCGGATCGCGGAGCTGCCGCCGGTCGGGGTGCTGTTCGCGGCGTTCCTCGGCTACAACCCCGTCCAGCAGCTGCTCGGCGGCGTCCTGCCGACGCTGCCGCCCGACCAGGCCGCCTACCTCACCGGCCGCAGCTTCTTCCCCGAGCTGATCTCCGGGCCGTTCTCCGCCGGGCTGACGGCCGCCTTCGCGTTCGCGGTGATCGCGTGCATGGTGGCCGCGGTGGCGTCGTGGTTCGCCGGGAACGGCAGGCGGACCGAGGAGCTCGGAGCGGAGCTCGCCGCCGGGGCGGGCGAGGCGGGTGGCCCGTCGCAGCTGGTCAGCCCTTCGGCCGCCACTGGTTCGCCCGCTCGTTGACCTCGGCCTTCTCCGCGGTCTCGGCGATCCGCCTCGCGCGGGTCCCCGGTCGCTTCGCCTGCACGATCCACTCCAGGATCCCGCGGCGGGCCGATCGCGGGAACGCGTCCCAGTGGGCGCGCCCGACCTCGGAGAACGCGGCCGCGAGGTCGTCGGGCACGACCAGGTCCTCGACGTCGTCGAGCAGCGTCCAGGATCCGTCCGCCTTCGCCGCCTCGACCAGGGCGAGACCGGCCGGCTCCATCAGCCCCTCGGCGATCAGTCGCTCGATCCGCATCTTGTTGGTGCGCGCCCACCCGCTGCGGGGCTTGCGCGGCGCGAACCAGAGCATCGTGCGCTCGGCGTCCAGCTTGTTGCCCGTGCTGTCCACCCAGCCGAAGCACAGCGCCTGCTCGACCGACTCCTCGTAGGTGATCCGCGGCCCGCCGGTGCCCGCCCGCCGCGTCACGAGCCACACCCCGACCCCGCGGCCGTGGTGGCGCGCCAGCCAGTCGCGCCACTCGGCCAGGGACGCGGGCTCGAACCGCTCGGCGTCCTCCCTCACCCGAGTGCCCCCGCGAACGCCGCGAACACGTCGTCCCCGAAGAGCCAGAAGCGCGCCTCGACCACCGACGGGTGCTCGGCGAGCGCCGCCGCCGTGGTGGCGATCGCGAGCGGGGCGGCGAGCTCGAGGGGGTAGCCGTAGATCCCGCAGCTGATCGCCGGGAACGCCACGCGGGCGCACCCGTGCCCGGCGGCGAGCGCGATCGCGCGACGGTGGCAGGACGCGAGCAGCTCCGGCTCGCCGTCGTCGCCGCCGTGCCACACCGGGCCGACGGTGTGGATCACGTGCCGGACCGGCAGGTCGCCCGCGCCGGTGATCACGGCGTCCCCGGTGTCGCAGCCGCCGATCCGCCGGCACTCGGCCAGGAGCGCGGGACCGGCCGCGCGGTGGATCGCGCCGTCGACCCCTCCCCCGCCGAGCAGGCTCGAGTTCGCCGCGTTGACGATCGCGTCGGCCGCGGCGTCGGTGGTGATGTCGCCGCGGTGCAGGGTGATGGGCATCGTCAGACCGTAGCGCCGGCGGCCAGTGCCGCCGCCGCGATCGGCAGCGCCCGCAGCAGCTCGGCCCGCGACGGTCCGGCGTAGCCCAGGACGATCCCGCTCGTACCGGGGGTCAGGCCGTGGTGCCGGGCCAGGCCGTCGAGGTGGACGCCGTGCCGGGCCGCCCCGGCGATCGCCGCGCGCTCGGCGGCGGCGTCCGGGAGCAGGGCGACGACGTGCGCACCCGCCTCCTCCCCGGTGACCCTCCCGCCCAGCGCCTCCACGACGGCCGCGCGCCGTCCGGCGAGCTCGCGGCGCAGCCGCCGCAGGTGCCGGGCGAGGTCGCCGTGGGCGGCGAGCGCGACGAACACGCGCTGCCCGGCCCGGGCGGGGCGCAGCCCGGTGGTGTCGCGACCGGCCCGGACCGCGTCGACGACCGCGGGCGGCGCCACCAGCCAGCCGACGCCGAGCGTCGGGGTGAGCAGCTTGCTCGCGGTGCCGAGGTGCGCGACGACGTCGGGCCCGAGCGCGGCCAGCAGCGGCAGCGGGGCCACGTCGTAGCGCAGCTCGCCGTCGTAGTCGTCCTCGACGACCAGGAAGCCCTCCCGGCGCGCCCGCTCGATCAGCGCCACCCGCCGCGCCGCGGTCAGCCGCCCGCCGAGCGGGTACTGGTGCGCCGGGGTGCAGTAGACCGCGGCCACCCCGGGCGGCACGGCGTCGACGACGAGCCCGGCGGCGTCCACCGGCACCGGCACGACGACGCACCCGGCCGCCTGCAGCGCCGACACGGCCCGCCGGTAGCCCGGTTCCTCCATCGCGACCCGCGCACCCGGGGGGAACGTGCGGGCCAGCTCGGCGACCGCGGCCGTGCTGCCGGACGTGGCGAGCACCGAGCCCGGGTCGGCGGGCAGCCCGCGGTGCCGCAGCAGGTGCTCGACGACGGCCGCGCGGAAGGCGGGGAGCCCGACCGGATCGGGGGCGGCGTCGGGAGGGGCGTCGGCGGCGGCCCGCCACGCCCGCCGCCACGCGGCCGGATCGAGGGCCTCGAGACACGGCGACCCGGCCGTGAGGTCCACCCCGCCCCCCGCCTGCAGCAAGGCCACCTTCATGCCATCCGATTGCGTGAAGGTGGCCTTGCTGCAGTCCGGGGAGGCGGGCGGCGTCTCCTCCACGAACGTCCCCGCCCCGCGCCGGGCACTGACCCAGCCCTCCGCCAGCAGCTGGTCGTACGCCGCCGCCGTCACCGTCCGGCTGACGCCCAGCGTGGCGGCGAGGGCGCGGGTCGACGGCAGCCGGTCCCCCGGACGCAGCACTCCGCCCGCGGTGGCGGCGCGCAGGGCGTCGGCGAGCTGCACCGGCAGCGGGTGCTCACCGTCGCGGTCCAGCACGAGCGGGGGCAGCTCCACGAGTGGCCTTCCGGAAGAGCACGAGAATGGCACTCGCAGGATGCCACCGGGGCGATCAGGATGGAACCATGACGACGCTCTCGCCCACCCCCCGCAGCACGGTCCGGCGCCTCGGGAACCGGGCCCGCACCGACCGCGCCGACCTGTACGCCGTGCTCGACGCGGGCCTGGTCTGCCACCTCGGGGTGGTGCTCGACGGGGCGCCGGTCGTCCTCCCCACCGGCTACGGCCGCCTCGACGACACGCTCTACCTGCACGGATCCACCGGCGCGGCCACGCTGCGGGCGGCCGCGCGGGGCGAGTCGATCTGCGTCACCGTCACGCACCTCGACGGGATCGTGCACGCCCGCGCGGTGTTCCACTTCTCGATGAACTACCGCAGCGCCGTCGTGCACGGCGTGCCGCGGCTGGTCACCGACGACGACGAGCGCCTCGCCGGGCTGCGGGCCATCACCGAGAACCTGGCCCCCGGATCCTGGGACCACGCGCGCGAGCCCACCCGCAAGGAGCTCGCCGCCACCCAGGTCGTGGCCCTCGACCTGGCCGAGGCCAGCGTCAAGATGCGCACCGGCCCGCCCGTCGACGACGACGAGGACGTCGCCGCGGGCGCGGCCTGGGCCGGCGTGCTCCCGGTCCGCACGGTCCACGGCACCCCGGAGCCCTGCCCGCTGCTCCCCGCGGACGTCGAGGTGCCCGGGCACGTCTCAGGTCGGGAAGCACCGGGCGAAGGCGGCCAGCAGGCGGGGTGAGCCCTTCAGCCGGAAGCGGCGCCGGGCCAGCGCCCACGGCAGCGACGCGCGGCCGCCGAGGAACCGCACCCTGGTCGTGGCGTCGGCGTCGAGGCGCAGGGCGTCCTGCGGGGCGCGCCTGACCGCGGCGGACGTCGACGCCCCCCAACCCGACCCACTCCCGACGCGCGTCAGTGCGGCGCGTCGACCATCGGGCGCTCGGTCTCCAGGAGCGTCTTCAGGCCGCTCAGGATGAGCACCCACCCGATCTCGATGCCCGCCGCCGCCGCACCGTCGGGCAGTCCCTCGTGCTCCAGGGTCAGGACGGTCACGCCGGGCGTCGGCATCGGCGGGTCGCTCAGCGTGCAGGTGACGGTCGACTCCGGCAGCGCGGCCACGTCCGGGGTCCACGCCCCGCGGAACGTCGTGCGCAGGCTCCGGCCGGGGTCGACGGCGAGCACGGTCCCGGTGATCATGTCGGCGCCGCCCGCCACGTAGCGGTAGGGGCGCCCGGCCGCGAGATCGAACTCGGCCTCGAAGCCGTAGTAGTACGCCGGGGTCTGCTTGCCGTCGGTCAGCGCGTCGAACACCTGCGCGGCGTCGGCACGGATGGCGATCTGGATCTTCTGAGTGGTGGTCATGCCGGGACGACGGCTCCGGGCCACGGTTTCGACACCTCGGAAGTGAGACCTGGATCACACCCCGCACACTGTCGGGATCCGGGCCCGGGCCCGTCGGACGGGGAGGACCCACCACAGGAGGCGACCGTGCAGTACCTGATCATGGCCATGGAGACCGCGGACGAGTTCGCGGAGCGCGAGGACCCCGAGCGCGGGCCCGAGTACTGGGCCGGCTGGGAGGCCTACCTCGCCGCCCTCGCCGAGAGCGGCGTGCTGACCGGCACCGGCGGGCTGCACCCGCCCGCCACCTCCACCACGGTCCGCCTGCGCGACGGGCAGCGGCTGGTGCACGACGGCCCGTTCGCCGAGACCAAGGAGCAGCTCGGCGGGTACTTCGCGATCGAGGTCCCCGATCTCGACGCCGCGCTGGAGTGGGCGGCGCGCTGCCCGGCGGCGGCACGCGGAGCGGTCGAGGTGCGGCCGCTGATGACGCCGGAGTACTACGCGAGCACCGGTGCCGGCTGACGCCGCGCAGGCCGTCGAGGAGGCCGCCCGCACCTCGTGGGGGAGGCTGCTGGCCCACCTCGCCGCGGGCACCCGCGATCTCGCCGCCGCCGAGGACGCCCTGGCGGAGGCGTTCCTCGCCGCCGTGCGGAGCTGGCCGCGGAGCGGTGTCCCGGACCGCCCCGAGGCCTGGCTGCTCACCGCGGCCCGCCGCACCCTGATCGACGCCGCCCGCCGCCGGGACGTCGCGACCCGCGCGCTGCCGTCCCTGGCGCGCCTCGGCGGGGCGGAGCCCGAGCCGGTCGCCCCGTCGGCCATCCCGGACAAGCGCCTGGAGCTCCTGTTCACCTGCGCCCACCCGGCCATCGCCGTCGGCGTGCGCAGCCCGCTGATGCTCCAGGCCGTCCTGGGCCTCGACGCCGCCCGCATCGCGTCGGCGTTCCTCGTCTCCCCCGCGTCGATGGGCCAGCGCCTGGTGCGCGCCAAGGCCAAGATCAAACAGGCCGGCATCCCGTTCGCGGTGCCCGGACCCGAGCAGCTGCCCGAGCGGCTGGAGTTCGTGCTCGACGCGATCTACGCCGCCTACGGCACCGGCTGGGACGAGCGCTCCGGGCTCGTCGACGAGGCGCTGCGGCTGGCCCGGCTGGTCACCGAGCTGCTGCCCGACGAGCCGGAGGCGCACGGCCTGCTCGCCGCCCTGCTGCACGGCGCGGCGCGCGAAGGCGCCCGCCGCACCGCCGACGGCGCGTTCGTCCCCCTCGACGAGCAGGACGTGCGGCGCTGGTCACCGGTGCTGATGGCCGAGGCGGAGCGGCACCTCCTCCGGGCGACGGCGCCCGGCCCCTACCGGCTCCAGGCCGCGATCCAGTCGGTGCACAACCGCCGCGCGGTCACCGGCACCACCGACTGGACGGCGATCGCCGCGCTCTACGACGCGCTCGTGACCTGCGCGCCGTCGATCGGCGCCCAGGTGGCGCGGGCGGCGGCGCACATGCAGAACGGCGCACCCGCCGCGGCGCTGGCGATGCTCGACGCGCTCGACGCGCCGACCTACCAGCCCTACTGGGTCGTGCGCGCGCACTGCCTGCACCGCACCGGCGCCGACCCGGGCGGGGCGACGCGGACCGCGCTCGGGCTCACCGAGGACCCGGCGCTGCGGGCGCACCTGACGGAGACGTTCCACGACTGGGCGACCGGGCGGTAGGGCCGAGCACCCGGCCCGCCGTCGCTCCCCCTCGGCCCCGCCCCGGACGGGGGGCGGCGCGGCGGCGCCCCGCTGTCGGTCACCGGCCGCCCCACTGGTCGGAAGGGGCGCCCGGCCACACTCCCGGGTGACGTAACCTCGGTCCGCGTGAGCACGCCCTACCCCGCCGCGGAACGCCTGGACCTCGTCGAGACCCTGCACGGCCACCGCGTGGCCGACCCCTACCGCTGGCTGGAGGACGCCGAGGACCCGCGCACGCGGGAGTGGTCGGCCGCGCAGGACGCCCTGACCGGCGAGCACCTCGACGCGCTGCCCGGGCGCGGCCCGCTGGCCGCGCGGCTGCACGACCTGCTCTCCGCCGGCTCGGTGTCGGTGCCGTTGTGGCGGGCCGGGCGCGCGTTCTCGGTGCGCCGCGAGCCGGGGCAGGAGCACGCGGTCGTCCTCGTCCGCGAGCCCGACGGCAGCGAGCGGGTGCTGCTCGACCCGATGGCGATCGACCCCACCGGCCTCACCACCCTCGACGGCTGGGTGCCCGACCTGGAGGGCGGCCGCCTGGCCTACCAGCTCTCCGCGGGCGGCGACGAGCACTCGGTGCTGCACGTCCTCGACGTCGCCACCGGGGAGGACGTGGAGCCGCCGATCGACCGCTGCCGCTACTCCGCCGTCTCCTGGCTGCCGGGCGGCGAGGAGTTCGTGTTCGTCCGGATGGTCGACGCCGCCGAGGCCCCCGAGGGCGAGCAGGCCTTCCACCGCCGCATCTGGCGCCACCGGATCGGCACCCCGACCACCGACGACGTGCTGGTCGACGCCCCCGGCCTCTACGACGACCACACCTACTACGGCGTGCGGGTCTCCCGCGACGGCACCTGGATGGTCGTCACCGCCAACGTCGGCACCGCCCGGCGCGACAGCCTGTGGGTCGGCCGCGTCGACGGCGACCTGGTGCGCGTGCTCACCCAGGACGACGACGTGCAGTGCGCCGCCTGGGTCGACCGCGACGACCTGCTCTACCTGCACACCACCGACGGCGCGCCCCGCTGGCGCCTCGCCGTCACCGACCCCGCGACGCCGCAGCGCGAGCACTGGCGCCCGCTCGTCGCCGAGGACCCGGGCTCCGTGCTCGACGCCGTGCGCCGCCTGGAGGGCCCGGACGGGCCGCGGCTGGCGCTGCTGCGCGCCCGGCACGCCGTCTCCGAGATCGCGCTGCACCACGTCGACGGCACCCCGGACGGCGCGGTCGACCTGCCCGGCACCGGGTCCGTGATCGGCCTGACGGTCGCCGACCTCGACACCCCGGCCGAGCACGGGAAGCTCTGGATCGGCTGGACCGACCTCGTCACCCCGCCGCAGGTCCTGCGCCACGAGGGCGGCACCACGGTCCTGGAGCGCACCGCCCCCGGCTCGGTCGACGTGCCCGACGTCCGCAGCGAGCAGCGCGCGTTCACCTCCGCCGACGGCACCACCGTGCGGATGTTCGTGATCGCCCCCGCCGGGTCGAGCGGGCCGCGCCCGACGCTCGTCACCGGCTACGGCGGCTTCGGGATCAGCCGCGAGCCGTCCTACACCGCCTCCGCGCTCGCCTGGGTGGCGGCCGGCGGGGCGTACGCGCTGGTGTCGCTGCGCGGCGGCGGCGAGGAGGGCGAGGACTGGCACCGCGCCGGCAACCGCGCGCACAAGCAGAACGTGTTCGACGACCTGCACGCCGCCGCGCAGGCGCTGGTCGACGCGGGTGACACCACCCCGGCGCAGCTGTCGATCATGGGCGGGTCCAACGGCGGCCTGCTCGTCGGCGCCGCGCTCGTCCAGCGCCCCGACCTCTACGCGGCGGTCGTCTGCTCGGCCCCGCTGCTGGACATGGTGCGCTACGAGGAGTTCTCGCTCGGGCGCACCTGGAACGAGGAGTACGGCACGGCCGCCGACCCCACCGAGCTGGGCTGGCTGCTGTCCTACTCGCCCTACCACCACGTCACCGACGGCGTCGACTACCCGGCGACGCTGTTCACCGTGTTCGAGTCGGACTCGCGCGTCGACCCGCTGCACGCGCGCAAGATGTGCGCGGCGCTGCAGCACGCGACCGCGGGGCGGGCCCCGGTCCTGCTCCGCCGCGAGACCGACGTGGGCCACGGCGCCCGCTCGGTGTCGCGCACCGTCGGGCTCGCCGCCGACCAGCTCGCCTTCCTGGCCGCTCACACCGGACTGGAGATCCACCACCCATGAACGACCTGCTCCCCGCCCAGCCCGCCTGCGCCTCCGAGGCCGGGACCTGGTGCGCCCGGTTCTACCAGTGGACCAACAACGACTTCCTCGCCCGCTCCGCCGACACGATCATGGGGACCGGGCTCCGGATCGTGCTGATCCTGGTGCTCGCGTTCCTCGCGCGCTTCCTGCTGCACCGCCTGGTCAACCGCGTCGTCGACGGTGCGGCCAACGCCCGGCTCCCCCGCCGCACGCCCGCCGCCGCGTCCGCGACGGCGCCGGTCCGGCGCGCCCAGCGGGCCCGCACCATCGGCTCGGTGCTGCGGTCGACGATCTCGGTGATCGTGCTGACCATCGCCGCGATCATGGTGCTGTCCGAGTTCGGCGTGAACCTCGGCCCGATCCTCGCCTCGGCCGGCATCGTCGGCGTCGCGGTCGGGTTCGGCGCGCAGAACCTCGTCCGCGACTTCCTGTCCGGCATGTTCATGCTGCTGGAGGACCAGTACGGCGTCGGCGACATCGTCGACCTCGGGGAGGCCAGCGGCACCGTCGAGGCGGTCGGGCTGCGGATCACGACGCTGCGCGACATCAACGGCACCGTCTGGTACGTCCGCAACGGCGAGATCCTGCGCGTGGGCAACAAGAGCCAGGGCTACGCCGTCGCCGTCGTCGACATCCCGGTCGCCCACAGCGCCGACATCGCCGAGGCCACCGCGCTGATCGGCACCGTCGCGTCCGAGCGCGTGACGCTCGACGACGTCGCCGAGCACGTCATGGAGCCGGTCGAGGTGCTGGGCGTGGACCGGGTCGGCCCGGAGGGCGTCACGCTGCGGGTCACCGTCAAGGTCGCCCCGGGCAAGCAGTGGCTCGTGCAACGCGCCCTGAACGCCGCGCTCACCGACGCCTTCGACGACGCCCACGTCCCGCGCCCGGGCCTGCTCCCGGCCCTGCCGCCGGCCGGACCACCCCTGACCAAGTGACCCCGCAGACCGAGCGAGGATGATGGACCCGTGACCGATCCGCAGAACTTCTACGCCGAGGTGGGCGGCGCGCCCGTCTTCGAGAAGCTCGTCTCCCGCTTCTACCAGGAGGTCGCCGCCGACGACGTCCTGCTCCCCCTCTACCCGGAGAAGGACCTCGGCCCGGCCGAGGTGCGCCTGCGGATGTTCCTGGAGCAGTACTGGGGCGGCCCGCGCACCTACTCCGAGCAGCGCGGGCACCCGCGGCTGCGGATGCGGCACAACCCGTTCAAGGTCGGGCCGATCGAGCGCGACGCGTGGCTGCGCTGCATGCGCATCGCCGTCGACGAGGCCGGGTTCGACGACGCCCACCGCGAGCAGATCTGGCAGTACATGACCTACGCGGCCGCGAGCATGCAGAACTCCGACTTCTAGCTCACTCGTCGGGGTCGGCCAGCTCCACGGTCGGCCCGTAGTGCCCGCGCCAGGCCGCGAGCGTGCCGGACGTGCCGTCGGTGAACGCGAGCCGGCGCAGCGTCACGGCGATGGCGGCGCGGCTGGCCGGGTCGCCGGGCAGGTCCATCGTCTCCGGCCCGCGCATCGCCCGGACGGCGTCGACGACGTCGGCCGCCACCACCCCGAGCACCGGGTCGCCGTGCCCGGACAGCAGCGCGCGGAACGCGGCGTCGCGCTCGGGGTCGAACGGCACCGGCCGCCCGTCGGGCTCCGCGGCCGGGTGGGCGGGGTGCAGCCGCAGCACCGGGGTCCAGCCGTCGGGAACCGGGATGTGCGCCGCGGGCCCCGGGTCCTGCCGGACCTGGCTGGGCCGCAGCCGCAGCCCCGTGCCGCCGCCGGGTGCGGTGATCTCCATCCGCCCCGCCGCCGTGACGACGACGACGTCCGGTGCCGCGCCGGTGAGCTGCGCGAGCAGCCCGCCGCTGACGGCGTCGCGGCCGACCGCGGCCCGCAGCACCTCCAGCGCCGCGGGATCGGCGGTGCGCACCAGCACGTCGGCGGCGGCGGCCCCGAGGCCCAGGTCGAACAGGGTCCCGGACAGGTCGGCCGGGCGCAGGGCCTCGGCGTCGGGCCCGAGCTCGGTGACGACCCGCCGCCCGGCGCACCGCGCGGCCTCGTCGGGGACGCAGAACGCGACGGCGTGCAGCCAGCGCATCGGGTCGCGCGAGGACGGCGTCTCGTAGGCGACGGCCGTCGCGTCGTCGGGCAGCACGACCCGCAGCCCGCCGCGGGAGGTGACCACGCTGTTCGGCCCGCGCTGCGCCCGCTCGCCGGGCACCCGGGTGAGCCGGGCCAGCGCGCCCGGCGCACCGGCCGACCACGAGGACGTCTCCAGCGCCAGGTGCTCCTCGACCAGGACCCGGACGGGGCCGAGTGCGGGGTCCGTCGTCCGATCCATCGGCAGAGCGTGTCACACGGCGGCGTCGAGTACGACCTCTCCGTCGGGCCCGGTGACCTGGACGAGCGAGGCGTCGTCGCGCAGGACCGAGGAGTTGAGGTTGCAGCGCATCTCCGCGTCCCCCGTGCCGAGGAACTCCCCGGCCCCGACGACCCGTCCCTCGTCGTCGGTGACCGTGACGGCGTACGCCGTGCCGGCGTCGAACCCGGTGGCGGTGAGCGTGAACTCCATCCCCCACGTGTGCGGCACGACGGCGGCCTCGGCGCGGATCGCCGGGTCGAGCGCGCGCACCGCGACCTGCTCGAACGGGACCTCGTCGACCGAACCGCCCACGACGTACCCGACGCCGCCCGCCACCAGCACCGTCGCCGCGGCCGCCGCGACGAGCAGCGCGCGCCGCGGGCGGCGCTGCTGCGGGACCGGCGCGGCCGCCGCCCGGACCTCGGCGATGAGGGAGTCCGGCAGGGGCGGCGGCTGCGGGGCGGGGCCCAGGTCGTCGACGCCGAGGCGGTCGCGGGCGCCGCCGAGCAGCCCCGCCACCGGCGCGATCTCGTCGAGGTCGGCGCGGCAGGCCGCGCAGGACTCCAGGTGGTCGTGCACCGCGTGCCACCGGTCCCCGGTGAGCTGGCCCAGCGCGTAGGCGCCGAGCTGCTCCCGGATCGTCCGATGCGTCTCGGCCGTCACAGCTGCACCCCCATCTCGTCCAGTACCAGTCGCAGTGCCTTGAGCCCGTAGAACACCCGGCTGCGGACCGTGCCGACCGGTACGCCCAGCTCCGCCGAGACCTCACCGTAGGGCCGCCCGCGCAGGTAGGTCTCCACCAGCGCGACGCGGTGCTCCTCGGACAGGCGCCGCAGCGCCTCCTCCACCGTCCAGGCCGTCATCGTCGCCTCGTCGAAGCCGCCGTCGCCACCCGCGAGCGCGACGAGCCGGTCGGCGTCGACCGGCTGCACCGGGCGCACCGCCCGGCGCCGCGTGTGGTCGACGACGAGGTTGCGCGTGATCGCGAACAGCCACGCCCGCAGCGAGCCGCGCCCGGCGTCGAAGGTGTCGGCCGATCGCCAGGCGCGCAGGAACGCCTCCTGGACGACGTCCTCCGCCGCGCCGGCGTCGCGCAGCTGACGCAGGGCGAAGCGGAACAGCTCGCCGGCGTGCTCCCGGTGCGCAGCCCGCAGACCGGCCTCGTCATGCAGGAGGGCACCCCCGATCGCTACCGCTGGTGTGTCCATCGTGGCGTACTACGCGCCGTGACCGGCAATCCGTTCATCCGGGCCGGAAGTTTGACAAGATTCCCCCGTGCAGTGGTGGCGCGAGGCGGTGGTCTACCAGGTCTACGTGCGCAGCTTCACCGACTCCGACGGTGACGGCGTGGGCGACCTGGAGGGCATCCGGTCCCGGCTCGGTTACCTGGAGCTACTCGGCGTCGACGCACTGTGGCTGACCTCGTTCTACACCTCCCCGATGGCCGACCACGGCTACGACGTCGCCGACCCGCGTGACGTCGACCCGGTGTTCGGTGACCTCGCCGTCTTCGACGCGCTCGTGTCCGACGCCCACGACCACGGGCTGAAGATCGTCGTCGACCTGGTGCCCAACCACACCTCCGTCGAGCACGAGTGGTTCCGCGCGGCCCGCGCGTCGGCGCCGGGCAGTCCCGAGCGGGAGCGGTACCACTTCCGGCCGGGCCGGGGCCGCGACGGCGCCGCCCCGCCCAACGACTGGCGGAGCGTGTTCGGCGGGCCGGCGTGGACCCGCGTCCCCGGCGACCCGGAGTGGTACCTGCACCTGTTCTCCCCCGACCAGCCCGACCTGAACTGGACCAACCCCGAGGTCTGGGCCGACCTGGAGAAGACGGTCCGGTTCTGGCTCGACCGCAGCGTCGACGGCTTCCGCGTCGACGTCGCGCACGGCATGAGCAAGCCCGACGGCCTCCCCGACGCCGCGGGCGCACCCGTCGACCCGCGCTTCGACCACGAGGGCGTGCACGACGTGCACCGCATGGTCCGGGCCGTCGTCGACCACTTCCCGCAGTGCCTGCTCGTCGGGCAGGTCTGCGTGCGCGACGACGCCGCGTTCGCCCGGTACGTGCGCGCCGACGAGCTCCACGTCGGGCTCACCTACCGGTTGCTGGAGTGCCCGTTCGACGCCGACGCCGTGCGGGACGCGATCGAGGACTCCTTCGACGCCGTGGCCGGCACCCCGTCGCCGCCGTCGTGGGTGCTGGCCGACCACGACACGCCGCGGCCGGTCACCCGCTACGGCGGCGTCGCGCGGGCCCGCGCGATGGCGATGGTGACGCTCGCGCTCCCCGGCACGGTGTTCCTCTACAACGGTGAGGAGCTGGGCCTGCCCGACGTCGAGCTGCCCGACGACGCGCTGCAGGACCCGCGCTGGCTGCAGTCCGGGCGCACCGACCGCGGCCGCGACGGCTGCCGCGTCCCGCTGCCGTGGGAGGGTTCCGGGCCCGGGTTCGGCTTCACCGCGGGCCGGCCGTGGCTGCCCATCCCGGACGAGTGGGCCGACCGGCTGGTCGCCGACCAGCTGGAGGACACCGCGTCGACGCTGTCGGTCTACCGCCGCGCCCTGGAGCTGCGCCGCTGCCACCCGGGGTTCACCGGCCGCGACCTGGAGTGGTTCGGGGCCCCCGAGGGCTGCCTGGCGTTCCGGCGCGCCGGGTCCACCCTGGTCTGCGCCCTGAACACCGGCGACGAGCCCGTCCCGCTGCCCCCGGGCGACGTCCTGCTCTCCAGCAGCCCGCTGTCGGGCGGGCTGCTCCCGCCGGACACCGCGGTGTGGCTGGCCTGACGGCGCCCGACCTCAGGCCAGCAGCAGCGGCAGCCCGGTGAGCCTGCGGCGCACGACGGCGCCGTAGCGGGCGTCGAGGCGCAGCCAGGTGCCGGTGGCCGACACGCGCACCGCGTCGCCCGCGTCCCCGGCGACGAACCCCATCCCGGACAGTGCGAACAGGCAGCGCATCGGCACCTTCACCGCCGGGCCCGTGTCCGCGGTGACGGTGAGCACCGTCTGGTCGAGCAGGGACGCGGGCGGCCCCATCGGGCCGGCGTTCTCCCGGGCGACCGCGAGCCCGCGCTCGGTGAGCTTCTCGATCTCCTCGGCCGGCACCGCGTCCACCGCCCCCCACCCGTCGACGGGCGGCAGCTCGCCCTGCCACAGCCCGCCCGATCCCGGGTCGACGACCCCGGCCCGCTCCACCGACAGGGCCGTGAGCAGCGACGACGCCGGCAGCGTGACGTCCGCGGGGTCCAGCGACCCGTGCACGGAGCGGGTGGCGAGCACGTCGAACGGGGTCGACGCCCACGCCGTGACCACCCCGTTCGCCGCCCGCAGCCGGACGATCGCCACGGGGTCGAGGCGCACGACCCGGCCGATGAAGGCGCCGAGGTCGCCCCGCTCGTCGGCGTCGGGGATCTCCAGTGCGGTCACGCCCACTCCCCCAGCCACGACTTCTCGTCGTCGGTGAGCCGCCGCGGGCGCTGCGCGGCGAGGTCGAACGGAGCCATCCGGGTGTGCGCGGTGATCGCCACCGGCGCGTCGTCGCCCGGCCCGTCGTGCAGGGCGTAGCGGATGACGAAGGTCGCGGCCCGCACCTGCTCGACGGTCATCGCGACGCGCAGCGTGTGCGCCCGGTAGGCGACCTGGCGCTTGTACTCGACCCCCAGCCCGACGACCAGCAGCCCCGACGAGAACGTCCCGACGCCGTCGGCGGCGGCGCGGTCGAAGAACAGCGCGATCCGCGCCTCCTCCAGCAGCGTCACCGCGCGCGCGTGGTTGAGGTGCCGGTAGGAGTCCTGGTCGGTCCAGCGCAGGGGCACCTGCGCCACGAATGCGGTCACACCGTGCACCCTCTCACCCGCGGTCAGCGGGCCAGGCCCCGGAGCTGCCGGGAGACGACCGAGAGCGTCGCCAGGTCCAGCTGCCCCGCCGTGCCGACCTCGTAGAGGGCCGCACGGGCCCGCACCAGCCGGCTCGCGTTGGCCTGCTCCCACTGCGCGATGGCGTCCTCGACCGGGGTGCCGGGGGCGGCCTCCCGCAGCGCGTCGAGGGTGACCGCGCGCAGCGACCCGTACAGGTCGTCGCGCAGGGCGAGGCGGGCCAGCGCGTGCCAGCGGTCGCCGCGCTCCAGCGCGCTGACCGAGGTCAGCGCCAGGTCGATGCCCAGGTGCTCGGACAGCGCGTAGTACAGCTCGGCCACCTCACGCGGCTCCCGCGGCTCCCGGTCGCGCTCGGAGAGCTCCACCAGCTCGACGACGTCGAGCAGCCCGTAGCCGTACATGAGCGCGCCCGAGCGGGTGGCGCAGTCCGCGCCGACGCCCGCCCCCGCGAGCTGCCGCGCCCGGTCCTGCACGGCCTCGAGCTCCCGGCCGCGCAGCAGCCCGGACAGCTGACCGCGCAGCTCCCGGACCGTGGCCGCGAACCGCGCGACCTCCGCCCCGACGGCCAGCGGCTGCGGCCGGTTGGTGAGGAACCAGCGCGAGCCGCGGTCGAGCAGCCGCCGCGACTCCAGCACGATCTCGTCGGACACCGCCGTCGGGATGCGGGGGTCGCCCAGCTCGGCCCACAGGGCGGGCAGGTCGAACACCGCGGTCGTGACGGCGTACGCCCGCACCGCGTCGGTCGCCGACGCCGCGGTCTCCTCCCCGAGCCGGAACACGTACGTCATCCCGGCGCCGTCGACCATCTCGTTGACCAGCTGCGTCGTCACGATCTCGCGGCGCAGCGGGTGCCCGGCGATCGCGCGGGGGAACCGCTCACGGATCGCGTGCGGGAAGTACTCCGGCAGCCGCGAGGCGAACGCGGCGACGTCGGGGAGGTCGGTGGCGAGCACCTGCGCGGTGAGGTCGAGCTTCGTGTGCGCGAGCAGCGTCGAGAGCTCCGGGCTGCTCAGCCCCTGCCCGGCCGCCTCGAGCGCGGCGAAGCCCGCCGTGTCGGGGAGGACCTCCAGCTTCCGGACGAGCCCGTAGCGCTCCTCGAGGTCGGCGGTGAGCCGGCCGTGCACCCCGGCCATGTCGGCCGCGTGCGCCCTGGCGATCCCGAGCACGGCGTTCTGCTCGCGGTTGTCGGCGAGCACCAGCTCCGACACCTCGTCGGTCATCTCGACGAGCACGGCGTTGCGGTCGCCCCGCTCGAGCTCCCCCGCCGCGACGAGCCGGTCGAGCAGGATCTTGATGTTGACCTCGTGGTCGGAGCAGTCGACGCCCGCCGAGTTGTCGATCGCATCGGTGTTGATCTTGCCGCCGGCCCGCGCGAACTCGATGCGGCCCTTCTGCGTCAGGCCGAGGTTGCCGCCCTCGCCGACGACCTTGACCCGCAGCTCCACCCCGTCGGCGCGGACGGGGTCGTTGGCCTTGTCGCCCGCGGCCTCGTGCGTCTCGTCGGCGGCCTTGACGTAGGTGCCGATCCCGCCGTTCCACAGCAGGTCGGCGGGGGCGCGCAGGATCGCGGCGATCAGCTCGGGCGGGCTCAGCCGCGTGACGTCGTCGGCGAGGCCGAGCGCGGCCCGGATCTCCGCCCCCACCGGCACCGACTTCTCGGTGCGCGCCCACACGCCGCCGCCCGCGCTGATCAGCGACCGGTCGTAGTCGTCCCACGACGAGCGCGGCAGCGCGAACATCCGCTCGCGCTCGGCGAAGCTCGTGGCGGCGTCGGGCGTCGGGTCCACGAAGACGTGCCGGTGGTCGAACGCCGCGACCAGCCGGATGTGGCGCGAGAGCAGCATCCCGTTGCCGAAGACGTCGCCGGACATGTCGCCGACGCCGACGACCGTGAACTCCTGCGTCTGGGTGTCGACGCCGAGCTCGCGGAAGTGCCGCTTGACGCTCTCCCACGCGCCCTTCGCGGTGATCCCCATGGCCTTGTGGTCGTAGCCGACGGAGCCGCCCGAGGCGAACGCGTCGCCGAGCCAGAACCCGTAGGAGGCCGCGACCTCGTTGGCGGTGTCGGAGAACCGCGCGGTGCCCTTGTCCGCGGCGACGACCAGGTACGAGTCGTCCCCGTCGTGGCGGACCACGTCCGGCGGCGGGACGGTCGCGCCGTCGACGAGGTTGTCGGTGACGTCGAGCAGGCCCGAGATGAACATGCGGTAGCAGGCCTCGACCTCGGCCGGGTCCGGCTGCGCGGCGCGGACGAAGAACCCGCCCTTCGCCCCGACCGGCACGATCACCGCGTTCTTCACCGCCTGCGCCTTGACCAGCCCGAGTATCTCGGTGCGGAAGTCCTGCGGCCGGTCCGACCAGCGCAGACCGCCGCGGGCGACGGCCCCGAACCGCAGGTGCACGCCCTCGACCCGCGGCGAGTACACCCAGATCTCGAACCGCGGACGCGGCGCCGGCATGTCCGGCACGGCCGACGGGTCGATCTTGAAGGAGAAGAAGTCGCGCCGGCGGAACCAGTTGGTGCGCAGCGTCGCGGTGATCATCGCGAGGTAGCCGCGCAGGATCCGGTCGGCGTCGAGGCCGGTGACGGCGTCGATCAGCCCGCGGGCCTGCGCGAGCGCGGCGGACTCGGCCCGCTCGCGGTCGGGGACCGCCGGGTCGAACCGCGCCCGGAACACCCCGACCAGTGCCGCCGCCACCGCGGGCTGCATGAGCAGCGTGTCGGCCATGTACTGCGGGCTGTACGGGCTCCCGAGCTGGCGCGCGTAGCGGGCGTAGGCGCGCAGCACCGCCACCTCGCGCCACGGCAGGCCCGCGCGGAGCACGAGCGCGGAGAACCGGTCGGTCTCGGCGTCACCGCGCCAGGCCGCGCTGAACGCCTCGCTGAACCCGGTCTCCACCTCCGCCTCGGTCCGCCCGGCCAGCGCGGTGCGGGTGGCCTCGTCGACGCGGACGCCGAACTCGTAGAGGAAGCAGCGCAGCCCGTCGGGCCGCACGAACTCCGACGGGCGCTCGTCGAGGACCTCCACGCCGAGCTGCTGCAACAGCGGCAGCACCGCCGTCAGCGTCGCGGGGGCCCCGGCGAGGTAGAGGCCGAAGCGCCGCATGCCGCCGGGCCGGGCGTCGTGCAGGCGCACGGAGAAGTCGCCGGGGCCGCTCAGCGCGGCGATGCGGCGCAGGTCGGCCACGGCGTGCTGCGGGTCGACCGCGGCCTTGTAGGTCTCCGGAACGCCCGTCAGGAGCGCGGCGACCTCGGCGCCCTCGGGGGTCGACTGCAGCCGGTCGTCCCAGGTGCGGACGGCCTCGGTCAGTTCGTCCTGCAGCACCGGCACGTCGACGTCACCGAAGCCGGCGGCGTCGGCCGGGGCGTGCACGGTGAACTGGACCAGCGCGAGCGCCGACTCCGAGACGCGCGCGGTGTGGTCGACGCTGGTGCCGCCGAGGCGGCGCAGCAGGACCTCCGCCATCGCGAGGCGCGACGAGGTCGTGTAGCGGTCGCGCGGCAGGTAGACCAGGCACGACACGAAGCGCCGGTACGGGTCGGGGCGCAGGAACACCCGGACCGCGCGCCGCCCGGCGACGGCGAGCACCCCGACCGCGGTGTCGTGCAGCTGCTCGACGCCCGCGCTGAACAGCTCCTCGCGCGGCAGCTCGGACAGCACCTCGAGCATCTGCTGGCCGGAGTAGGACTCCAGCGGGAACCCGGCCCGGTGGACGGCGTCGCGGACGCGGCGCGCGATCACCGGGATGTCGAGGACGCTCTCGTAGAGCGCCGGCACCGTGAGCAGGCCCAGGAAGCGGTGCTCGCCGGTGAGCCGGCCCTCGGCGTCGACGGTGGCCACCGCCAGGTAGTACGGGTGCTCGGGGCGCAGCGGGCCCGTCTCGCTCGCCCGCGTGATGACCAGCAGGTCGGGGCGGCCGGGGGCGGTGTCGACGTGCGGGGCGAACGCGCGGGCGGCGGCGTCGCGGCGGAGCACGCCGAGGCCGGACCCGGGCTCGGCGACCAGCTCGCCGTCGGGGGTGGCGCGGTAGTGGCGGTACCCGAGGAAGGTGACGTGGCCGTCGGCGAGCCAGCGCAGCAGCTCCGCGACGTCCCGGGGCTGCACGGTGGCGTCGGCCGGGGCCCGCGAGGGCAGGCCGTCGGCGATGCGCAGGGCGGTCGCGATCATCGGTTCGGCGTCGTCGACGATCTCGCGGACCTCGCGCAGGACCTCGGACAGCCGTGCGGCCAGCTCCTCGTGCGAGAGGTCCAGCGGCTCCAGGTCGAGGTGGATCCACGACTCGACGGTGCCGTCGACGGGCGGCGCGGCCGCGTCGGCGTCGGTGAGCACGTCCTCGAGCCGCCCGTCGGCGTCGCGGCGGACCACGACGATGGGGTGGATCACCCGCGTGACCTCGCCCCCGACCCGGGCGACCGCCGCGAGCAGCGACTGCACCAGGAACGGCATGTCGTCGGTGACGACCTCGACCACGGGCCCCGTCGTCGGGCCTCCGGCGGGGAGGGCGTCGCGGACCCGGATCAGCGGCTCCCCCGCCGCCCGGCGCCCGGCCAGCTCGACGTGCGAGCGGGCCGCGTCGAGCAGCATCGGGAGGTGGTCGCCGGAGAGTCGCTCCAGGTCGGGGGCGTGCCGAGCGTAGAGCGCACGCAGGGCCGTCAGTTCGGGGCCGGGCTTCGTCGCCCGCTCGCCGGTGGTCACATGCGGCTCCGGGGTTGGATGATCGGGGACGGGGCCACCCTATGCCCACGCGTCCTCGCCGTGCCCCCCGGTCGGGTGACGGCCCGGTGACGCTCCGGCACCGCTCAGATGCCCCGGTACGCCGCGAGCGCCCCGGCCAGCAGGTCGGCCAGCCCCAGCCCCTCGGTCGAGGACGGGCCCGCAGACTCCCGCTCCCCTGCCTGATCCGGCTCTGGTCCGGTGGGTCCGGTCGAGCCCGGCGCCGACCCGGACGCCCGTCGTGGGCCGGCACCCGCGCCCCGCGGACCCGCGTCGCTCCCGTCGGCAGCCGGCGCACCGGCGGCGTCGCCGGGCGACGACGCAGTGCGGGGTGCGCCTCCGGGATCGGCGTCCTCGGCGTCGCCCCGGGGGGCGGCGCTGCGCGGGCCGGGGCCTCGGCCGTCCGTGGGGTGGGGGTGCGCGCCCCGGCGATCGGGCCGGCCGGAGCCGGGGTCGTGGAGGTCGTCGGCGCCGAGGGGGTCCACACCGAGGGGGTCGGCGCCTCGGTCCGTGCCGCGGGTGTCGGCGCCGCGCACGTCACCAGCGCGGGGGCCGACACCGAGCGGATCGGCTCCGAGGGGGTCGGTACCGCGGTCCGTACCGCGGGGGTCGGCGCCGCGCGCGTCAGCACCGCGGGGGCCGGTACCGAGGGGGCCGGTACCGAGTGGATCGGCACCGAGAGGGTCGATCCCGTCGGCCCCCGGTCCGGACGCGTCCCCGCGGCGGTGGCGGCGTCCACCGGATCCCGGCCGGACCACCACGCCGTCGGGCAGGTACGGCCGGCGCCCGCTCGACTCGTCGTGGCGCCCCGGCACGGCACGGCCCGCGTCCTGCTGCGAGGAACCGGACCCCGGAGAGCCGAGCACGTCGCGGGGCGGATCGGGCTGGTCGGCGGGCTGCGCCCGCCGTGACGCGGTCGCCGCGGGGTCCCCGCTCGGGCGGGCCCGGCCGCCGTCGAGGCGCTGCAGCACCTGCGCTCCCACCACGCCGTGCTCGTCGTGCACCGCGGCGCGCAGCAGCGCCCCCTGCACGGCGGCGTCGACGGCCAGTCCGTCGACGAGCGCCGGGACGACCCAGCGCATCCACTCCGCGGCGGCCCCCCGGTCGCCGTCGGCCAGCACCACGGACACGGCGTCCGCCGCGTCGCGGTCCAACCGGCCCCCGGCCGGCAGCCGCTGCGCGAGGCGGCGCGCGATGCGGCGCACGGTCGGTGCCGATTCGTCGGCCGGCAGGCGTTCCCCGGCCCGGGCCAGGTCGACCACGACGACGCACTCCGGGGCCGCGGCCGGATCGCCGGACGCCCCGCCGGGCGGCCGCTCGGTGACGGGCGCGTCCGTGAGCACCGCGTCCGTGATGGGCGCGTCGGTGACCGAGGCGCCGGCGCCCTCCCGGTCGGCGTCTGCAGGGGCAGCGTCGTCCGAGTCGGGCCGCCGGCCCCAGATCCGGTCGAGGTCGGCGAGCGCCGACGCCAACCAGGCCTCGGGGTCGGCCAGCGCCGACGCGACCGCCGCCCGACCCGAGTTCCCGTCGACCGGCCCGTCGGGCTCCGCGGGCGCGCCCGACACCGGCGAGGTGTCCCCGCCGACGACCGCACCGGCGGGACGCGGCACAGGACCGGTCCCGGCCCGGTGCCCGGGCGTTCCCTCCGCGTTCGCCGTCCCGGTCGACCACACACCCGTCGACCACGGATCGAGACCTGGACCGGCGCGATCGGCCCGTGCGCGCGAGTCGGGAGCACGATCAGGCGCGGCAGCGATCGACCGGGCGTCGAGCCCGTCCGACCCGGCCTCGCGATCGCTCCCCCGGTCCCCGCCGACTGCCCCACCCGGATCGGCGTCGTTCCCGCCGTCGTCCGGCCCACGGGTGCTCACGACCGGAGGTGTCGACCGCGGCCGGTCCGAATCCCGCCCGTTCGAGCCCAGCCCGTTCGAGCCCAGCCCGTTCGAACCCAGCCCGTTCGAACCCCGCCCGTTCGAACCCAGCCCGTTCGAACCCCGCCCGGTCGAACCCTGCCCGTTCGAACCCCGGCCGGTCGAGCCCAGCCCGGTCGAACCCCGGCCGTCGCCGTCCTGGGTGTTCGGGTCGCGACCGCCCGAGACCTGCCCGCCCGCCCAGGGCATCGCCCCCCAGACCGACAGGTCGGCGGCGGTCTCGCCCTCGCTCTCCGCCCGACGCCTGCGCCGCCCCGGCTTCGCGCCGCCGGGTGCGGCCTCCGGCGGGCGGTGCTCGGCCATCGACGCGGTCTGCACCGCCCGGAGCCTGGCGGTGCGATCGGCCGACCCGGGCGGCGCGGTGTCGCCGGCCGGGGTGTGCGGTGCGTCGGCGACGGACCCGTCGGGGGCACCGGCCCGCCGCCGGTTCTCCGCCTCGCTGACGATCCGGCGGATCTCCCGGACCCGTCGGTCCTCCTTGCTCCCGCCCGGTACGACGTCCCCACCCGGTACGACGGACGGAGGCGGGACGGCGGGACCCGTGACGAGTTCGGGCAGCGAGACGAGAGCAGTGCGGAACCGGGCGGCGCGCACCCGGTGGCGGCGGTCGGCGACGACCGCGAGCCGCAGGGACTCGCGCGCGGCCTCCGGCCGGCCGGCGATCTCGTGGACCTCCCCGAGCGCGGTGCGGCAGATGTGCTCCAGCTGCGGGGTGTCGCTGGTGGCCGCCTCGTGGGCGGCCCGCTCCAGCTCGCGTGCGACATCGGGCGCGGCGTCACCCGCCTCGGCCGCGGCCACACGCGTGAGGGTGAGCCGCAACAGGGCCAGCTGCCGGGTGGGGCGGGCGTGCTCGACGAGCCGCTCCCGCAGCGGCCTGCTCCCCTCGCTCGCTTGCTCGGACCGGCCCGCCGCGATCAACGACGAGATCCACTCGGCGGCCAGTGCGGCGGCCAGGTGGGGTGACGGGCTCAGCGCGCGCGGCGAGGTCCTGGCCCGGTCGAGTCGGCCGAGCCCGTCGACCGCCCTCGTCACCGCCTTGTCGGAGCGGTCGCGCCTGCGGTCCGACGACGCGGCGACCAGCAGCACGGCCGCCGAGCCGACCTGCCGTGCCGGACTCCCGACGCCCTCCCACGCCACCAGTGCGTCGGTCGGGTCGAGCGGCCCGTCGTCGCGGCAGCGCAGCCGGGCCGTCGCGAGGTCGGCCGTCAGCTCCGGGTCGCCGTCGGTGGTGACGGTGTCGAGCAGCGCCTGCGCGGGACCGGTCTCGCCCGCGTCATGGCCGAGCACCGCCAGCTCGAGCCGGAGCCGTACTCCGGACGGCGCCATCAGCGCGCCGGCCCCCCACCTCGGCAGGGACTCCAGCACCTCCGAGGCGATCTCCCGTCCGTCGCCCACCGCGGCCGCGGCGTGCACCCGCCATCCGGCGGCCGCGAGCCATGCGTCCCGGTCGGCGTCCGCGTCGGCCGACTCCATCAGGTGCTCGGCCAACGCCCCCGCGAGATCGGGCCGGGTCCACCGGAGCGCAGTGGCCGCGGCGAACACCTGAGGTGCGGGCACCGACCGGGGGACCGCCGATCCATGGGCACTCGCCGACTCCACGTGACCTCCTGCCGTGCCGAGGCACCCCCGGATGAGCCAGCCGACTCCACCGGCCGGGGTTGCGCCCGCGCTCAGTCGCGCGTGAGCTTACGGTGGGTCACCCGATGGGGCCGCGCCGCCTCCGGTCCGAGCCGCTGCAGCTTGTTGGCCTCGTAGGCCTCGAAGTTGCCCTCGAACCAGAACCACGACGCCGGGTTCTCGTCGGTGCCCTCCCACGCCAGGATGTGGGTGCAGACCCGGTCGAGGAACCACCGGTCGTGGGAGATCACGACCGCGCAGCCGGGGAACTGCTCGAGCGCGTTCTCCAGCGAACCGAGCGTCTCGACGTCCAGGTCGTTGGTGGGCTCGTCGAGGAGGATGAGGTTGCCGCCCTCCTTGAGCGTGAGCGCGAGGTTGAGCCGGTTGCGCTCTCCACCGGACAGGACACCGGCCGGCTTCTGCTGGTCGGGGCCCTTGAACCCGAACGCCGCGACGTACGCGCGGGACGGCATCTCCGTCTGCCCGACCTGGATGTGGTCGAGCCCGTCGGACACGACCTCCCAGACGTTCTTCTTCGGGTCGATGCCGCCGCGGTTCTGGTCGACGTAGGACAGCTTGACCGTGTCGCCGACCTTCACCACGCCCGAGTCGGCGTGCTCCAGACCCACGATGGTCTTGAACAGGGTCGTCTTGCCGACGCCGTTGGGCCCGATGACCCCCACGATGCCGTTGCGGGGCAACGAGAAGGACAGGTCCTTGATGAGGAGACGGCCGTCGAACCCCTTGTCGAGGTGGTCGACCTCGACGACGGTGTTGCCCAGGCGCGGGCCCGGCGGGATCTGGATCTCCTCGAAGTCGAGCTTGCGGTGCTTGTCGGCCTCGGCGGCCATCTCCTCGTAGCGCTGCAGGCGGGCACGGCTCTTGGCCTGCCGCGCCTTCGCACCGGAGCGGACCCAGGCGAGCTCGTCGGTGAGCCGCTTCGCCAGCTTCGCGTCCTTGCGCCCCTGGACGGAGACGCGCTCGGCCTTCTTCTCCAGGTACGTCGAGTAGTTGCCCTGGTAGCCGATCGCGCGACCGCGGTCCAGCTCCATGATCCACTCAGCGACGTTGTCGAGGAAGTACCGGTCGTGGGTGACGGCCAGGACGGCGCCCGCGTAGCTCGCGAGGTGCTGCTCCAGCCACAGGACGCTCTCCGCGTCGAGGTGGTTGGTGGGCTCGTCGAGGAGCAGGAGGTCCGGCTTCGCCAGCAGGAGCTTGCACAGGGCCACCCGCCGCCGCTCACCCCCGGAGAGGATGTCGACCGGGGAGTCCGGCGGCGGGCACCGCAGGGCGTCCATGGCCTGCTCGAGCTGGGAGTCGAGCTCCCAGGCGTCGTTGTGGTCGAGGATCTCCTGGAGCTGACCCATCTCCTCCATCAGCTCGTCGGTGTAGTCGGTCGCCATCTGCTCGGCGATCTCGTTGTACCGGTCGAGCTGCTGCTTGATCTCTCCCAGACCCTCCTCGACGTTGCCGAGGACGGTCTTCTCCTCGTTCAGCGGCGGCTCCTGCTGGAGGATGCCGACCGTCGCACCGGGGGCGAGCATGGCTTCGCCGTTGTTCGCGTGCTCCAGCCCGGCCATGATCTTCAGCACGGTGGACTTGCCGGCTCCGTTCGGGCCGACGACGCCGATCTTGGCGCCCGGAAGGAAGTTCAGCGACACGTCATCGAGGATGACCTTGTCTCCGTGGGCCTTCCGGACCTTCTGCATGCTGTAGATGAACTCCGCCACGTCCACGATGGTAGTTCGCAGCGGTTCAGGCGCCCGAGGCCGGTAGGGCGCCGGCCAGCTCGCGCCCGGGGTCCTCGGCTCCCGCCGGCCCGCGCTCGGACCAGGGATCGTCCGATGCCGGGGCCTGCTCCCCGGACGACGGGGCGACCGCGGGCGCCGTGCCGGGCGACTGCTCCGGGGCCTCCGCGCGTCGCGTGCGCGTGACATGGGCGGTGCACCACGTCAGATCGGGCCCGACGGCGTCGGCCTCCATCTCGGTGACGGTGGTCCGGCGACCTTCCGCGGTGTCGTAGCTGCGCGTCAGCAGCCGGCCCAGGACCACCACCGGGTCCCCGCTGCGCAGCGACCGGCAGACGTTCTCGGCGAGCCGACGCCAGCAGGTGACGGAGACGAAGAACGAGTCCTTGTCGACCCACTCGTTGGTCTCGCGGTCGCGCCGCCGCTCGTTGCAGGCGATGCGGAAGGTCGTGACGGGGATGCCGTCGGGGGTGTGGCGGATCTGCACGGGGGTGATCACGTTGCCGGCGGCGATCAGCGTGTTCTGGTTCATCGTCTCTCCTCGTCCGGTGGACCTTGCGACGAGATCGAGCCTGCGCCGACGACGCAGCCCGTTCCATCCCCACCGGATTTCTGGGGATGGAGCGAAGACGATGTGGACAACCCGGTACGGAAGGCACGGAACTGTCGGAGCCCGATGAGATACTGAAGGGTCCGAGACACAAAG